>JAGKWY010000224.1 GCA_021151625.1 Gammaproteobacteria bacterium
GAAGTGAGTGATCAGGGTTTCAATATCCTGCAGGGTTTTTTCTTTCGGCGGCGGACAAGTTAATGGATGATCAGCCTTGTAAGGACCGGCTGGCATATTTTCCAAACATTGCTTGATGATGCGCAAACTCTGACGCATTTCTTCAATGCGTACGATACAGCGATCATAAGCATCGCCGTTGTGCGCAAGCGGCACATCGAAATCAAAGTTTTCATAACCGGAATAAGGGCGCGCTTTACGCAAATCAAAATCGATTCCGGTTGCACGCAAACCTGGGCCAGTAACGCCCCACTCAATCGCTTCTTTGGAGTTGTATTGTGCAACACCAATAGTGCGCGATTTCAATACACTATTTTTAATCGCCGCTTTAACGTATTCGTCCAAACGTTTCGGCATCCACTCCACAAAATCGCGCACCAGTTTTTGCCAACCATTGGGCAAATCATGGGCAACACCGCCAATGCGATACCAAGCCGGGTGCATACGTCCACCGGTAATGGCTTCAATCACATCGTAGGCTTTCATGCGGTCGGTAAACATAAAGAAAATTGGCGTCATACCGCCAACGTCCTGAATGTAGGTACCCAAAAATAACAGGTGACTGGTGATACGGAAAAATTCCGCCATCATCACGCGAATCGTTTGCACGCGCGCAGGAACTTTAATACCCGCGAGCTTTTCTACCGCAAGCACATAGGGCAAATTGTTCATCACACCACCGAGATAATCGATGCGGTCGGTGTAAGGGATAAAGCTGTGCCAGGATTGACGCTCCGCCATTTTCTCAGCGCCGCGATGGTGATAACCGATATCGGGCACGCAATCGAGAATTTCTTCACCATCCAGTTGCAACACAATACGGAAAGCACCGTGCGCACTCGGATGGTTAGGGCCGAGGTTGAGGAACATAAAGTCTTCGTCGGCAGTGCCGCGTTTCATGCCCCACTCTTCCGGATTAAAACGCAGGCCTTCCTGCTCCGCATCCTGCTTGGCAGCATCCAGCATAAATGGATCAAATTCTGTCGCGCGTGCCGGGTAATCTTTACGCAACGGATGACCGGTCCAGGTGCGCGGCAACATAATGCGCACGAGCAAAGGGTGACCATCAAATTCTATGCCGAATAGATCCCAGACTTCGCGCTCGTACCAATTAGCGTTAGGCCAGAGTTTAATAACACTGGGAACACTTAAACTATCGGCAGACAAGGCAACCTTGATGCGCACATCGCTGTTACGCTCAATCGATAACAAATGATAAAAAACGGTGAAATCTGCTGCAGGTAAACCATAGCGATGAGTGCGCAAACGCTCGTCCATCGCACTCAAGTCGTAAAGCATGGAATATGGCTGAGGCAAATCGCGCAAAAAACGCAATATATCAACCAGTTTTTCTCTCGGCACCCAGAGGGTTGGAACATCGTCTTTGGTGGGCTGGACAATAAAATTGCCCTCACCAAATTCTGCGAAGAGTTCACTTACCACTTTGGGTAGCGCTGTATCCAGACCTGCGTTCTCAGTCATCGATTGCTCATCACTAAAATAATTTTTTGAAATTTTTTACGCTGCAGCTTCGCTCAGGTGAGCAAGCTTAAACACCATCTGGCTCACGCAAATTGACCACTTGAATACGCTCTTCCTGCTTAACATCGCGCTGTGCGGGCATTACCGGGCGGAACACGCCTTGGTCACCACCAACCCAGGTCAGTGGGCGGCGCTCTTTGCCAATCGATTCCTGCAGCAACATCAAACCTTGCAAAAATGCTTCAGGGCGCGGTGGGCAACCGGGAATATAAAGATCGACCGGTAAAAATTTATCCACGCCTTGCACTACTGAGTAGATGTCGTACATGCCGCCGGAATTCGCGCAAGAACCCATGGAAATTACCCACTTTGGCTCCAGCATTTGCTCGTACAAACGCTGTACTACCGGCGCCATTTTGATAAAACAGGTTCCCGCTACTACCATCAAATCCGCCTGGCGAGGTGAAGCGCGAATTACTTCAGAACCAAAGCGTGCCAAGTCGTGTGGCGCAGTAAAAGCAGTAGCCATTTCTACATAGCAACAGGACAAACCAAAGTTGTACGGCCAGAGCGAATTTTTACGACCCCAGTTAACCGCGCCGTGCAGCATGTCTTCCAATTTGCCGAGGAAAATATTGCGATGAACCTGATCCTCTACCGGATCAGGCATTTGGTTCTGGCGGCGGTCGGGATTGCTGGGTTGCGGGTTGTTCGGATCAATACGTGTAAGGGTATAGTCCATCGCTTAAGCCTCGGAAAACTGGAAACTCGAATACGGAAAAAAGTGACC
>JAGKWY010000124.1 GCA_021151625.1 Gammaproteobacteria bacterium
CAATTTGACACCTGAAATTGTTACTGATTGATAATTTTGTGATGCAGGTACATTTACGTCTGCATTCAAATTTTGATTATTCACACTCACACTAATTTTTCCGCCGCCATTTGGCGCTTTAACAATTGCTGCCAATTTATAGATGCCGGCTTTATCCACATCCAGCGTATACTCCAACCACTCGCCAGTTTCAAAATGATTAACCACATAAGATTTTTTTACTGCATCAAATTCAATATCTACACCCTCATTGCGATAAGTGGTGCCACGGTTCCAGAGCGTGCGCTCTTTACCGGTAGACACGTGATAATTGGCAGAATCAGCATCCCAATAGGCAACACCACTGCGACCCATATCAAAATCTACCGCTGATAGAGTGCCGCCAGATTTTTTTATGCGGTGCTGCATAAAGGGTACGCTGGCATGTGAATAAGGCTGGCGGAACATCGCATCAATCACTTCCGGGTGGAACTGATTATTTTCAAAACGAATATCTTCCGCCAATTGCAATAATGCTTTTTTCGCAGCCGCCGCCGTTGGCTTCTCTCCTTTGCCATTCAAATAGTCAACAAGTTTCAAATAATCCGCATTGGGCTTTACTTCGAGGGGATTATTAAAGCCAAGCTTTTTCAACGGCCACCAGGCCCAGCCAATTCCCTGGGACTCCACCAATTGAATCGCATCGGTAAACCAGAGATTCGAATTTTCGCCCGACTCGCCCAACCAAATGGGCATATTGTATTTTTCGCGCAGCGCCAAATGGCCGCCGATATCGCCAACAGTGTTGTTGTTCCAATACTTATGAAAGCTCAATACCAGGTTTTTATTAGTCTCCGGGTTATCCCATAAAGGCAACACCCCGGCGTAATTATTGCCCCAGCAATTGCCCTCAATAATGACTATGTGTTTGCTATCCACTTCGCGAATAGCCTGGGTGACATCCTGCAATAATTTTTTCAGCGGTGCGTTTTTGGTTTCTTTACAACCATTTTTATCTGTTGCATTTTCAAAGCCCCAGTTGGGCTCATTGATAATGTCGTAAGCCGCTACCGCTGGCTCATTCGCATAACGCTGTGCAAGCTTGCGCCAGAGCGCGATCATTTTTTGCTGGTTGGCTTCGCTTTGCCAAAGTGATGGCAGGTTTGGATTGCGATCAGAAATCGCGAAGTCGTTACCCTGCCCGCCCGGCGCTGCATGCAAATCCAGAATCACATACATGTTATTCGCCCTGGCCCAGGCGATTAATTGATCGGTCAGGGCAAAGCCCTGTTCCAGCCAGGTGTTTTGCCCGGCAACAGGTTCTTGCTCAATCGGCAAGGTATAAAGATTGAAATGCATCGGCAGGCGAACGGAGTTGAATCCCCAGTGGGCCATAGCATCTATGTCGGCTTTGGTGGTGTGGTTGGCGAGCCAGGCTTTATAGAAATCGTCAGTCGCTGCTTTGCCGGCCAGCTCCTCAAACTTCGCGCGCATGACATGCTGCTGCCCCAAATTACCCAGCTTGAGCATATAGCCTTCCTGCAACATCCAACCGCCCAACCCCATGCCGCGCAGCAGGACTTTCTCGCCCTGCTCATTCACAATAAATTGACCTTCTGCGCGCAAAAAACTTTGGGCGCTGACGTGGATACTGACAAGGCTGGCGGTGAGACTTACACCCAGAAAAGTAATAGCCTGGAAAAACCGGGATTTAATCGATTTCACGGAGAACCTCTTATCTGATTTATTGTGCTTTCTGATGAATTAGATTTTTAAGTTGTTGTCGTTTCTACAACTAGAATTTTTATGTGGCCAGTCTAGGTATTTATCCATAGCCAGGCGTTCGAATAACCGCTACACGAACGCCATGGGCTCCCAGTTTTGTCATACTCGGGTATTAGAAACTGGAACAGGAGTGAAAAATAAAAGCATAAACAAGGGGTTAGCAAATTTGCGGAAAAAATATCCAGCCTGTAAAGAATTGTCATAGCCCTGTGTGTATGGGCAATAATAGCTTGTTGGTTTGTGCGGCAATTTTTTATCCCCGCAACGCTATTGCTCTATACTCAGTAGCGCCCGCAACTGATATCCAACTATAACGATAACTAACTTAATCACCGGTCAACATGAACGAAACTATTTTTAATATTCACGATTTGGTCCTAATGATGACCGCCGTGCAATGCGCCTGCTTTGCAATATTGCTGTTGGTCACCAATCCGCCCGCCAATAAAAGTAATTATTTCCTGGCCGCTTTTTTATTGGCCCACGCATTTATTCCAGTGCATGAACTGGTGCTCTGGGGTGCGGATTTTAAAATGATTGCGCTGGAACATTACCCGCGCTTGTTTTTATGGATAGGGTTTGGGTTTTATGTGGATGCAGCCCTGCTCTACTTCTATATTAAATCGCTGGTGTATGACGATTTCACTTTACATAAGCGCGACGGATTACATCTACTGCCGCTAGGTTTGTTCGCAGTTTTCCTCGGGCTCACCTTTTACACCCACAGTCTGCAAGAGCGCGTCATGCTGATTGATGACGATATCTATATGTATAGCCCCGGTTATTTGATTATGGATTTTTTATGCAAGGCCATGCGCATTGGTTATTGTGTAGCCAGTCTGTTGCTGATTGCCAGGTATCGCAACCAATTAAAAACCACTCACTCTAATATTGAACGGGTAGATATTCGCTGGCTGATTGGTTTGGTAATCGGCTTCCTGATTATTGCCACCACCGAGGCGACCCTCGCCTGTACCAAGATTCTGCACCTGTTTATTCCTTTCCACCCGCACTGGTTTGAGGTGATTGGTTTAACCGGCTACTACGTAGTCTTTGTGTTGGTATTGGTGCTGGTATTTACCAGTATTCGCTACTTCTCTGGTTTTATTGCAGTAAAACAAAAAGACGATTCCAAAAAACCGGTAGAAGAAAAACTGCTCAACACCGGTTTTGCCGAACGCATTGACAGCGCCATGCGCGAACATAAACCCCACCTGGAGCCAGACTTAACCCTGGATATGTTGGCGGAAACCCTGAATATTCCTGCGCGCGATTTATCGCTGGTATTCAACCGCCATTTTGATAGCAACTTTTATGAGTTCATTAACCGCTATCGCATCGAAGAAGCACAAAAAATGCTCGCCGACCCCAAGCATAAATCCAAAACCATCACCCATATTTACCTGGATGCCGGTTTTAACAGCAAATCGGTATTCAATACTTTTTTTAAAAAACATGTGGGCAAAACTCCTTCGGAATACCGACAGGAGCATTTGCCGCAATAAATGGAACTACTATTTCCCTTGCCAAAGTTCCGGCTTGGAATTGATGAAATCAATTAACAGCTGACTCACCGCCCGATGATCTTTGGCAGAGGGATGCCACTGGCAAGCCGTTAGCTCCATAGGTTCAACCTGGAGCAAGTGCACTCTGGTTTGGTTATTGATTTTAAGCTGCTCTATCACTCTATTATGTTGCTGAAGCATTTCATCCGAAGGGGCGTGAGGCACCATCAAGATTAAGCTTGCCTGTGGATGCTGTTTCCGTAAGCCAAGAATGAACGCCGTATAGTTTTTTACAAAATCATTTTGCAATGCTTCACGGCTTGCCCATTTTTCGCCCGGGTTCAAGGGCGTAGCAAAATCATTCCCTCCCAACTCCAACACAATAATATTCGGAGACCATGAGCCGGTGTATTTAATGGTTTTGCTACCGACAAATATGTAAGGGTAAAACAGCGGGAAGTTTTCATCGGGAAAGGCTCCGTTATAATTACGTACAACCCCGCCCCCGGAAATAGCATTAATTTGATAGTCGGCATTAAAATGTTTTGCAGTCAATACACCAAATGCCTGATGAGTGTTGGTTGTGCTAAAAATTTCGTCGTCTTTACATTGCCGACTCACTGACAAATTAGCGTAACCAACGGAAAATGAGTCGCCGATAAATTCTATTTTTCGTTGCCGGGGCTTTGGATCTAACAATGCAGCTTTAGTGGCAACATAAAATCCTTCAAATGTTCCAGTTACCATAGGCGTTTCTGTACGCTTTTCCAGACGCACTTTGTGTGGTCCTTGACCGAGATTCTTTACTGAATGAGTTATCTTTCCCGGCCGGTTCAACACTATGGGCTCTTTGTCATCAATGATAAGACTGAGGATATTGTTAGCATCATTTAACCTGACATCCAGCTCTGGCCCGGTAAACTCTGCTTCAAAATAAATGCCGGGCCATGAATAAGTATAAGTTGTTAACTGGTCATTTTTTTCCACCAGCACACGACCACTGTAGTGTACCGGTAAGGCATAAGCATCCTGCCGGGAGGCAGTAACATCTGCACACACACCACCCGAAAACAGTATTCCTGCTAACATCACCAGATTGTTAAAATTTCTTATTTTTAATAGACTCTGCACAGCTCCCTCCAACTAATATAGTTATTTAGTTTTTATTACTTGTTAATTTGCACAATCGAATTTTCACCGGCCTTTAGTGAAACCCGCTTCATCAATGCACCGCCATCATCTACCCCAGCTTCATTTTTCCAGATAATAAAAAAAATCACATAATATTCACCTACGGGTAAATCGTTAAATGAAAACTGGTTTTTCTCATCACATTTGGATTTCCTGACAAGCTCGTGGTATTCCTTGGGGTCCGGTGTAAATTTTGGCGGGTTATTTTTCATTAACACTTTCCCTAGGGAATTATTGCCGTAGATGTTCAGAATACGCTCATTGGAATAATCAGCCACTGGCAATAGTTCCACACCAAAACCGGAACAACCTTTTTGTTCCTTCTCATTTAGCTGTAAAAATGCACTACCGCTAATGCTGGAATTACCTTTGGATTGAATCCATTTTATTTCGTCGGCATTGAATTGGCTTTTTACCTGGATTGGCTCTGCGGCTTGCGCATTAATTGTCATTAATGCAATAAGTGTTGCGGCAATTGTTGCGAGTGCAATGGGTGAGCTCATTATTGTTTCCTTTGGTCGTTGTGATAACTAATAAGCATGTTGGGGTTCGCAAACTCAGCCTGCGCGGCCCGCCCCAATCTACAGGTCGTTTTTCCACTTGCTCATTTCTTCCTGAATAAAATAGTTCACCAGATCGCTGTAGAGCTTTTCGATCACATCGGGGTTTAACCCCTGCGCGCTCGCCCATTCCCGACGCTGTAGTAACATCGCTTTAAAACGTTCCGGAGCGCGCACGGCAGTTTCGGAAGTTTTGAATTTTGCAGCGGCGTGGACATATTGGTAACGCTGGCCGATCAGTTTGATAATCGCCGCGTCAAGCAGGTCAATTTCCGCCCTGATATCCGCCATATTTTCACACTCAGCGGGAGTGAGCTTATTATTAATTTCCATTGTAGGTGTCCCTGGATTATTGGAATTGAGGGACTCAACCTACAAAAGTATCGGGATAAGGTCAACACGCGATAATAAAAAGCCGCGTAAAGTTTCCTTTACGCGGCTCAGTTAAGATCAGGATATTGAGGTTAGTGCAAATTAATAAACTTCAAAATCCCACAGTGAAATTCCGTAACCGTTTGCACGGGTTACGCCGAGGATACGCACGTAACGGCCAGTACCGGAAACCACTTGATTATCGGTACCGCCATCACTGTCCAGTTCGGATTTTATGGTAGTCCAATTGCTTGCATCGTTGGATACCTGGATGTTGTAAGCTTTGGCGTAAGCACCTTCCCACTTCAAAAACACGCGTGAAATAGTTTTGCTGCTGCCAAGATCTACGTAAATCCATTGGTTATCCAGGAATTGACTGCTCCAACGCGTCGCAGTGTTACCATCTACCGCTTGTGGTGCTGAGTTACCATTCCATTCATCTGAGGATGCAACTGCCGGACGATTCAGCGCAAGGTTCACATTGCCCGCTGCACTGCTGGCAACAGAACTGCTCGCCAAACTGCTTGAGCTTTTTACTGAAGACGATGCCGCAGAGCTTGAAGCAACAGCCAAATTATTCACCTGGAAATCATAAAGTGAATAACCGTAGCCAGTGCCACGCTCAGTGCCATACACACGCACATAACGACCAGTACCAGACACAGTCAATACTTCGCGACCACCAACACCGGTTGAGGTTTGGTAAATAGTTGTCCAACTGGTACCGTTGCTAGAGGTTTGGATGGAGTAACTTTTTCCGTAAGCCGCTTCCCACTGCAACACGATTTGGTTGAAGCTGTGGTTTGCACCCAGGTCCACCATAATCCATTGTGGGTCTGCTGAAATACTGGCCCAGCGAGTTGTTGCACTCGCATCAGTCGCGTTAACTGCTGCCCAGGCTTCGCCTTCAGTAGTAGATGCTACTGTTGGACGATTCAATGCCAGGTTTCCAAAAGGAGCCACAACAACGCTGCTGGTAGAACTTGCAACTGAGGATGACGATTTGGAAGAAGTGACTGCAACGCTGGATGAACTAATTGCAGATGAACTTCTCAGCGATGAAGTAGTAGCAACACTGCTGGAACTTCTGGATGAAGACGATGGTGCAACACTGGAACTGCTTGCAGAAGCCACAGTGAATTTCATCCAGTTCAGATTAATCGCCTGGTTAAATACCAAACGCAATTTGTGTGCACCCGCCGTTAATGCGAGCTGTGAATTCACGTTTGCCCAGGTTTGCAAACCACCAGTGGATGGAACATTGATTACCGCTTTTTGCACACCATCCACCAACACATTGATAGTGCCTGATGCTTCGCTCGCAACACGCAAACTCAGATCGTAATTCGCGGCAGAACCCGTTACGTTGTATTCCACCCACTCACCGGCAGCTACATCGCTCAGGTTAAGGAAACCGGAAACATCTTTGGTTTCTTCAACACGAACGCCGTTACGAGTTGCGTAATTTTCTGCTTGTACGAGCTTCGGCAAGCTATGAACGCTGGCATCACCATGCACTGGCATATTTACATAAATATTACCGAGTTCAGCCAATACACCGGATTGACGATAATCAAATAAGCCGTTGAACGGATGACCATTGCGACGACCAGTGAACCAGGCGTAGCGTTGCATATCTGCATTGTTTTCAAATGAATCCACCACTTGAATCAGCATGCGTTTTTGATCATCCAATGTTTTTACCGTTTCCCAGGCAGAGAATTCCGTCATCCAGATTGGCTTGCCGTATTTCTTAAATTCATTTACGTACCACTCAACACCGTTAACATCTGGCATGTAAGCGTGAATTGAAATCGCATCCACTTTACAAGTTGGGCAGAGACGGAAGAAATCATCGAAGTAATCAAATGGACTGTAATAGGTAGTGCCATTTTCAGTTACACAATTACCACAGTAGTTCATCGCCACGCTGACAATTTTTAAACCGAATTCATTGGCAATTGCTTCCAGACGCGGCCATTGTGCAACAGCTTGCGATGGAGTCATATTCGCTTGATCAATAAAGTTAGGTTCGTTAAACGCGAGGATATACTTCACATCCGGATGCGCAGCGATGTAAGCACGCATGGCTTGATCGTTGAAATTTCCGTTCCATGCCATAGGCACAAATTCAACACCGTAGTTTTGGTAAACATCTTTCACTGCCAAATCCGGGCTGTGACTCCAGTTGTACCACCAGCTAATGCCTTTGGAAATCACCGCGAGGTCTTCTACCGAGTGAGTGCCGTAACCCAAACCGCGTTTTTTACTTTTGCCGGCTTTGCCAAAATCTTTATCAACAAAAATTACGGTTTTTGCGCTTGAACTTAATTCACCATCGTTCACTGTGAGTGTTACGTGATAAGAACCTTCGCTGGTGTAAGTGTGATTTGCCGTTACGCCAGTGCCAGTGGTGCCATCACCAAAATCCCAACTGTAAGTTAACGCATCACCATTTACATCCACAGATTTACTGCCATCAAAAGCAACGATTGCTGGCGCAACGCCGCCCATGATGGAAGTTTTTACCGCAGCTGATGGAGCGCGATTTACGACAGTACCGTTAGTGCCCGGATCTTTTGCTGCTTGGCCACCAGAGAGGTAAACATCATCGATACTGATACCCGCCGTTTCGCCACCACCGAGTACTTGCAGCAATTGGCGTACATCAAATAAATCCAGATCTTTGGCGAGTTCACTCACCGGGATTTGGATTTCATGCCATTGCCCATCGCGCGCAAAGCCGTAGGGATCACTGCCCGCTTTAAAATTAATCCACTTTTGGCCAATGCCATTCAACGGACCACTTTTGAAACCGATTTGGAAATCGCCAGTGTGGGCAGTTTTCAACGAGAAATGCAATTTACCGTTAGGATTATCAAACGCCGTCAGGTTAAAACCATCGCGCGCGGTTAAGCCCATTCCGTACCAGCCTTTGCCGGTGGATTTTAAATGCAATGCAGAATTGCCTTCTTTATTGACACCGGTTTCGAGTGTGAGGGTGTTGTCCCACAGGAATAAATCACCGCTCACACCAAACGCAAACTCACCGGCGTTTTTGTGATCGGGCGTTTCGGTGTAAATACCGAAGTTGCCAAATTCAGGCGCTTGTAATGCAATGCTTTCGGTTAAATAAATATTATCGAAGGCGATTTCCATGGTGGCTGCGGGTGCAGGGCCAAACACGCTGAAAAAGGTTTTGATGGTTTCAAAATCCAGGTTGCCGAATTTGCTCAATGGAATTGCAACGTGACGCCAGGTTCCGTCGCGCACTAAACCGTATTGATCACCACCTTCATTGAAATCCACTTTGCCATCGCCACCGGACGTACTTGCCATGCCGATACTGAAACTGCTGGTGGAACTGGTTTTAATATCCAGATGCAAATAACCGTGTTTGTAATTGCGCATGTTGTAGTCTTTGTGGACCAGGCCCATGCCCCACCAGTTGCCCGGCGCAATCGAGTAAGCCAAAGCGCCGCTGCCTTCGGACGGTGAAGTGGCGATATTGGTCATATTGTTCCAAACGTAAAGACTGGTGCGATCGCCCCAGTTCAATTCGTTCAACACCGGAGTTGTCTCTGTACTTACACCGAAATTGCCGCTGGGAAGATCATCGCTCGCGACTTTCAACTCGGTATTGGCATTTGCATAAAGGCGCACGTAATCCACATACATTTTGCCAGGGAAAGGTGCAGTGATTTGCGCGGGGTCAGTGATCTCGACAAAGTTAAAGCCACCAACAGCGAGATTCAAAATAATGGACGCGGGGTTGTCACGGAATTCCGACATATTGGGGTCGGTGATGTCCATGGTGAAGTAAGCATTGCCATCGACACTGATGGTTACGTTGCTCGGCGTCCAATCTAGTTTGTAGGTGTGGTAATCCTCGTAGAGGTTAACGGGCAATGTGGTCGATGCAGCGTTATCCGCTTGCAGCCAATCGCTCCAGGTTCCCGACTCATGCCACCAATGCATTGCCGCAGAAACTGATTTGTTTACCGTGCCGTTTGTCTGTGCAGATTTATAACCAGCTTCGAGGATGTCCCACTCGCCGGATTTTGGCCAGCCATCCAGACCGAAGTTGGTGCCCAGCATCCAGAACGCGGGCCAGAGTCCGTTATCCAGACGCGGGATTTTAATGCGCGCTTCCAGGGTTCCGTATTTAAAGGCGACTCGTCCGTTGGTGTGCAAACGCGCAGAGGTGAATTGTTTGCCTTCGTAGGCTTCGCGCTTGGCCTCAATGACGAGTTTGCCATCTTCTATGTAGGCGTTTTCGCTGCGGGCAGTATAGTACTGGAGTTCGCCATTACCGTTGCCATCGCCGCCGACTTTGTAAGACCAGGTTGAGTTATCGATTCGCGTCCCGTTGAATTCGTCTGCCCAGATGGGCGTTTGTGCATAGCTATTGGCTGCTGCCAAACCAACACCCAGGGCGAGCATGCCCGGTGTTAATAACCGCAAGGGAGTTTTCATGGTGATACCTGTTTATGGTTATTGGATTGCTTTTATTAGTGGTTCTCTCTGCTCGATTAAC
>JAGKWY010000125.1 GCA_021151625.1 Gammaproteobacteria bacterium
TGTGGATTTTCGCTATCGCATTTTTAATTGCGATGGCAGCGAAGTGGAAAACTGCGGCAATGGCGCGCGCTGTTTTGCGGTGTTTGTGCGCGAGCGTAAACTCACCGGCAAAAGCGTCATTAAAGTGGAAACTGCTGGCGGCCTGATCGAATTGCGCGTACAGCAAGACGAACAAGTCAGTGTGGATATGGGCGCACCGCGCCTGGAGCCAGCACAGGTTCCTTTTGTGGCCGATGCGCGCGCAATTACTTATCCCATCGAGGTCGCGGGCAAAAGCTATGAAATCTCGGCAGTGTCCATGGGCAATCCCCATGGCGTGCTGGTGGTCGATAATGTAAAAACCGCACCAGTGGCCGAAATTGGCCCTATCCTGGAAAAACATCCGCGTTTTCCCGCGCGTGTCAACGTAGGTTTTATGCAAATCGTTTCGCGCAATGAAATTAACTTGCGCGTGTTTGAGCGCGGTGTAGGCGAAACCCTGGCTTGTGGTACTGGCGCCTGCGGTGCAGTAGTCTCGGGCCGTTTGCGCGGTTTGCTGGATGAAAAGGTTAAAGTGAATTTACCCGGCGGCAGTTTGCAAATTTATTGGCCGGGTGAAGGTCAGTCAGTCATTATGACGGGGCCAGCTGTTACCGTATTTCATGGACAAATAAAAATTTGATCGCTCTTCAATAAGCAGACTGTTATGAACGAACATATTGCCACCCTTGCTGATCCGCTCGAACCCGAACAAATCGAAGCTTACTTGCGCGAGCATCCGGATTTTTTTGAACAGCATTCGGATTTGCTCGCGGAATTGACCTTGCCCCACGAAACAGGTTCGGCAGTGTCATTGGTAGAACGGCAGGTGGCGATTCTGCGCGAGCGCAATATCGACATGCGCCACCGCTTGAGTAAATTGCTCGACAACGCGCGCGACAACGACAAATTATTTGATAAAAGCAAACGCCTGGTACTGAGCCTGCTGGAAGGCCAGGATATGGGCGATATTATCGATGCGCTGCATTACAGCTTCGATAAGGATTTTAATATTCATTTCACCAGTGTGATTTTAATTGGCAACCCGGATAAAGTCCCCAGCAGTCAGGCGCGTGTGGTTTCCATTGTGGATGCGCGTGAATACATTGGCCCGCTGTTAAAAAATAGTCGCGCCGTGTGCGGCACCCTGGGTGAAAAAGAACTGACGTTTTTATTTGGTGAACACGCCGCCGAAATTGGCTCTATTGCCACTGTTCCGCTAGTACACGGCAGCGCTTTCGGTTTGCTCACTATCGGTAACCGCGACCCGCAATACTACCGTTCCAGTATGGGCACCTTGTTTTTGAGCTACATTGCGGAAGTATTAAACCGTTTGCTGCCGAAATATTTGCCGCGTTAGTTTTTTATTATTCTGGAGAGTCCATGAGCGATCTGTCTCCACCTGAACATCTGCCCTTCCAGGCTGCGCTGGATGATTTTTTTATCTACATGCGCAGCGAAAAACAACTCTCCCTGCACACCCAAACCAATTACGCACGCGATCTGGAAAAATTCCAGAAATACTGTTTGGAAAAGCGTTTGCTTGAATTGGATAAATTGACCGCAAACCATATTCGCCTTGCGGTAGCGCAACTGCATCGCACAGGTTTAGGCGGAAAAAGTTTGCAGCGCTGGCTGTCGTCGCTGCGCAGTTTTTTTCAGTTTTGCATCAAGCGCCAGTGGATGAGCAGCAATGTCGCCGACGGTATTGCCGCACCCAAGTCCCCCAAAAAATTACCTAAAACCCTGGATGTGGATCAGACCATTCAATTTGTTGAGGTTGAAGGTGATGATTTTATTTTGCAGCGCGATCGCGCCTTGGTGGAATTAATTTATTCGTCGGGATTGCGGTTAGCGGAAGTAGTGGCACTCAATTTGAGCGATATCGACTGGAGTGATGCCATGTTGCGGGTGGTCGCGGGTAAAGGCGATAAATCGCGCGTGTTGCCGATTGGTTCTGCCGCCATGAGCGCCTTAAAAAACTGGCTTCCTGCACGCAAACTCTTTACGTCTGCAGCCGAACAGGCTTTATTTATTACCCAGCGCGGCACGCGCATCGGTCATCGTGCCGTGCAAATTCGTTTGCAGCAATTAAGTGTACAGCAGGGTATGGATACACCGGTGCATCCGCATATGCTGCGCCACTCTTTCGCCAGCCACATGCTGGAATCCAGCGGTGATTTGCGCCTGGTGCAAGAGCTGCTTGGCCACGCCAATATTTCTACTACCCAGGTTTATACGCACCTGGATTTTCAACACCTCGCTAAAGTTTATGACAAGGCGCATCCCCGTGCGGGACGAAAATCGGATGATAATGAGTAACATGGAGGAAAGGTATGCAATTGAAAAGTGTATTTTTGAGTTTGTTTTTAATGGCGCCGTCTGCGTTTGCAGAACATTGTTGGGTTGCGAGAAACTGCGATACGGCATTAGAAACTGAGGTGCTAAAAAAGTATCCATCACGTTTGTTGAGAGTAGATGATGCTTTGAGAGTGAAGCTTGACGATGGAGCAACGGTCGAATTATTAAGCTCTGAAGAAAACGATATTAGTTATATCGTTGTTGCTTATTTTCCAGAAGTTTCTCTAGTCGCGATTGAGTCGCTTGAATATAGTGGAGAAATAAGAAATGTGTATCTATATCCAATGAAGGATGCCTCGTGGTTCGGAAATCACAAAGTTAATGTAGGGGGTTTTCCTGTCTTGTCACCGAACAAAAAACGTATGGCGGTATTTGGATTTGATATTCACGCTCAATATAGCTTCAATGGTCTATCAATCTATAATCTCGAAGACGCTAGGCCATTCCTGCAGGTAGGGGTGGTTTCCGGGGTGTGGGGTGTTTCTAACGTTACTTGGGTGACTGACACGGAGCTCACCATTCTTAAAGGCTCTTATAATGAGAAGAAAGATGAGTATGTGAATACACCAGGAGCTGTAATTTTATCAAATGATTCTATTAGTTTTAATCGAAGTAACTAAGTTAATTGGATGTGCTCTGATATAAAAATGGCGACCCGGTGGTCGCCATTTTTTTAGTTTATTGATATTGGTTGCCGTTTTCGTTGGTGGATAAAATCATCAGCTCGCCGTTTTGCAAAGGGATACGTTGGCCAGGGTCGTGATCCATACGTACTTGCGATTCTTTTCCTTTCAAGCGATACACCACGTTGTAGCCGGTAATATCTTCACGGGTTTCATAAACAGTTTTGCAGCGTTTTTCGACGGTGGTGTAGGTGTCTTTATCCTGCATATTTTTTTGCACGCGATCACCTGCATAACCACCGGCAACTGCACCTGCAACGGTTGCAACTTTTTTACCGTTACCGCCGCCCACTTGATGACCGAGTACGCCACCCAACACGGCGCCCACGGCTTTACCGGCAATGCGGTTTTCGTCTTTCACCGGTTTTTTGCGCACTACGGTTTCATCGCGGCATTCCTGTTGCGGAATTTTGGTTTGCTTGGTGATGGGGGTGCTGCTGAGCACTTCGGCGTAATCCGGCTCTTTCAGCAATTGATAACCGCCGATGGCGCCACCGGCAGTGGCGATACCCATCCCCAATACTGTGCCGATTAACATGGATTTGTTCATGGTTGACTCCTGCGTTGCTCGCTATAAATATCTGGTATGAGCCAGTTTAAGCAGGGTTTTGATGAACGAAAACTTAACGATTGTGCGCGCTATTCCAGTCTGCGACGCGGTTTTCCCTGCCAGTGTGAGCTGGTCGGGCTTTTTGGTTGGCGAGTTGATCAACGAATATCCAGAAGCGACAATTTGCTTTTAATTAATATTTATATTATAAATTATGTTCTGACGTTGTGAGATCAGAGGGGCCTGCCAGCTGCTTGTTGTGCCAGTAGTTGTCGGCAGGCAATAACCTAAAACACCTAAATAACAATAACGGGTGATCAACTATGAAACTTGGAAAGCTCCTATCCGCCTTTATTGGCGCCGCGTTACTTTGTTCCACTCATACTAGTACGGCTGCACCGGTTAAGGGTGCGGATGTCAGCTGGACCTCCGAAATCGAAGCCAATGGTTACAGCTACTACAACCGCAGCGGTGTTAAGAAAGACATATTGGCGATTATGAAAGAGCAGGGCATGACTGCCGTGCGCCTGCGTGTGTGGGTTAATCCGGCTGATGGCTGGTACAGCGGCACGCAAGATGTAGTCGCCAAAGCCAAGCGTGTAAAAGCGGCGGGTATGAAACTGATGGTGGATTTCCACTACAGCGACAGCTGGGCTGACCCGGGTAAGCAAACCAAACCGGCTGCCTGGAGTGGCTACAGCTTCCAGCAGTTGATGGATGCAGTGTGGAATTCTACTCGCTTTACCCTGCAGGCTATCAAAGATGCGGGCGTAACCGTCGATTGGGTACAAGTCGGTAACGAGACCAACAACGGTATGTTGTGGAGTGACGGCAAGGCATCCACCAGCATGCAAAACTACGCCTGGTTGACTAACACCGGCTACAACGCGGTAAAAAGCATTTACTCCAGTGCAAAAGTGGTGGTGCATTTGGCGAATTGCCACGATAACGCCAACTTCCGCTGGATTTTTGATGGTTTGAAAAACAACGGGGCCAAGTTCGATATTATCGGCGCGTCCTCTTACCCGACCAATGCGAGTGGCTATACTTGGCAAAATGCCAACATCGCCTGTTTGAATAACCTCAACGATATGGTGAGCCGTTACGGTGTGCCGGTAATGATTTCTGAAATCGGTGTGCCCTGGGATAATTCACAAGCGCAAACCATTGTGAAAGATATGATCACCAAACTCGGTCAGGTTAGCGGCGGCAAAGGCGCGGCGATATTCTACTGGGAACCAGAGGCGCGTCCAGGTTGGAAGGGTTATACCCTGGGTGCTATGGATAACAATGGCAAAGCCACTGCGGTGTGGGATGCGTTTAAATAAATCCATTTAAAGAAATTGCACAATTAGAAAAATAAAAGCCGCACAGAATTTTGTGCGGCTTTTTTGTTTGTGAATCGGGCAGGTCTGTGCAATTTTTCTTTGCAATTACTTGCGTTGCTGTTGTGCAATTTCACGCAGTGCTTGCATATACATGTCGGGCGTTTGCGCGCCCTGCAATAAATGCTGACGATTAATCACAACGCTGGGTACGGCACTAATACCAGCATTCGTCCATTCTTGCTGCAGGTTGCGTACGGCTTGCACGAACTCATCACTGGCGAGAATTTTTTCGGCGCGATTGTTATCGAGCCCAATGCTTGCTACTACATCCACCAACACCTGTGTCTGGCTAATATCGCGGCCTTGGCCCTGATAGGCTTGCATCAGGGCACGTTTTAATTCCAGTTGCTTTTCTGCGGAATATTCCTGCTCGGCCCAATACAATAGGCGATGGCAGTTAAAGCTGTTCCACAAAAATTCGCGCTCGGCGAAAGTGAAATCCAGTTCGCGCCCGCGTGCGGCAATGGTGCTGTGTACGTTGCGGATTTGCGCATCGCCCATGCCATATTTTTGTTGCAGATACTCTTTTAATTTGACGCCTTCAGCTGGTAATTGCGGGTTCAATTCAAACGGCTGGCAGTGAACGTCCAGTGCGAATTCATCGCCCAGTTGCTGAATGGCAGCGTCCAATGCTGCCAGCCCCAGTGCGCACCAGGGGCAATTAATATCAGAAATAAAATCAATGCGCAGCATTGGGGGCTCCTGTTAAGGCCGCAGCGATTGATGCGCTCAGTGGTGTGGTGGCGCGGCCAATCAATTGGCTGAGTTGGTGTGAGTTGTCAAACAATGCACCCTGTGCGGCGCTGCCATCAGAAGATGCTAATAATTCAGCAAATACTTCCGGCAAACCTGCGCTTTGCAAAACGGCTTTGTATTCTGCAATCGGTAAATTGTTGTAAGGAATTTGCTCGCCGGTTTGTTTTGATAGCTCTGCGGCAAACTCCGCCAGTGTATAGGCCTGGTCGCCGGCCAGTTCGTAAATTTTTCCCGCTTGATTATCACGCACCAAAACTTCAGCTGCTGCTGCGGCGTAATCAATGCGCGCTGCCGACGAAATTTTACCTTCGCCGGCACTGCCGATCAGTGCCTTGAATTGCAATGCGGAAGGAATCGCCGCTGTGTAATTTTCGCTGTACCAGCCATTGCGCAGGAGTACAAAAGGAATATCGGCCGCTTTGATTAATTGCTCGGTTTCTCGATGCTCTTGTGCCAGTTCCAGTAACGAGTGTTCGGCGTTAAGTACGCTGGTGTAGGCGAGCAATTTAATTCCCGCATTCTTCGCTGCATTAATGACATTGCGATGTTGTGCCAACCGCTGCCCCACTTCGCTGCTGCTAATTAGCAAGAGTTTATCGACACCTTTGAGTGCCGCCTCCAATGCACTTGGCTGGGTGTAATCCGCCTGGCGAACCTGCAGGCCGCGTGCGTGCAGGTCCTCGGCTTTGGCCGGGTTGCGCACCAGGGCGACGAGTTGACTGGCGGGAATTTTTTGCAGTAATTGGTCGATAACCAAACGGCCCAGTTGGCCGGTAGCGCCGGTAATAGCAATCATAATAAACCTCAGAAAAGTGGATGTGGATACTTGCCCGTGCACCAGGTTGGAGGCAGAATAGCAATCAAGCTAACTTTTAGTAAGTACGAACAAAAAGGTAAGTATGAAAAAACATCAACAATCGCTGGATTCGTCAGGGGTGCAGTTCTCATCCCTTAGTGAGGCGCTGGAGTCGGGCAATGTCTTTGCGGATAAATGCCCCTCGCGCCTGATCCTCAATCACATCACCAGCCGCTGGGGGGTATTGGTGCTGGTCGCCCTGCTGGCGGGCACTCATCGCTTTAGCGAATTGCGCCGCAAGATCAACGGCGTCAGCGAGCGGATGCTGGCGCAGACCCTGCAAGTGCTGGAGGCGGATGGTTTTATCGATCGTCGCTCACTGCCGGTAGTGCCGCCTCATGTGGAGTACAGCCTGACACCGCTAGGTGTTGAAGTGGCCGAGCAGGTACGCAGCCTGGTGGATTGGATCCAGCAAAACCTGGGGCGGATTAACCTGCCGCTGGAGGAGGGCGAGGGTGTGAATACCTAGATTGCGACGCGGCAGGTTGCACTAATCTGGCCCATTTATTTGAGCGGTTGATGTGGTGCCGTCTGCCAAGCTGCTAGTATTCCCTTCAATCGATAACCTTTACACGAGTTGCCTCTATGCTGAATTTCACCGGCGTGCCCGTCGAACTGCAGCCTGCTGCCCAGCGTTTTTGGGAGCAATTTTCCGCCGCTATCCAGAACCAGAATTTGTCTGAACCTCAGTCGCTGTTACCCACCACTATCACGGCGGATGAATTTTCCCGCCAATTAACCCGCGCGTTTGTAGCGAGCGAATTTATCGCCAAAACCTCGGCGCAGAAGCCGGTGTTGTTATTGGAGTTGATTGAAACCGGTGCATTATTTCGCGCGCAAACCGATGAGGATTTGATTGCGTTTGCAGAAAACATTAATGCTGGAATTAACGATGCGGATGTTGATATGCGTCTGCGTCGCGCGCGCAACAAGGCGATGATCCGGGTGATCTGGCGCGACCTGAATCGCCTTGCTGGTATGAGTGAAGTGACGGCGGAGCTATCGCGCTTTGCGGATAAATCTATCCAGCTTGCGGCGGAATACCACTATCGCGCGTTGGAAAATATGTACGGCACACCCGTTGGTCGCGAGACCGGCAAACCCCAGCCCTTTATGGTGTTGGGCATGGGGAAATTGGGCGCGGGCGAGTTGAATATTTCCTCCGACATCGACCTGATTTTTACCTTTCCCGAAGGCGGTGAAACCAATCACGCATCGCGTGCTATCAGCAACCAGGAGTTTTTCGTCAAGCTCGGCCAGCGTGTGATCAAGAGTCTGGATACCATTACCGCCGAGGGGTTTGTATTCCGGGTTGATATGCGTTTGCGTCCTCATGGTGAAAGCGGCGCACTCGCGATGAGTTTTGTGGGCATGGAGGATTACTATCAGACCCAGGGGCGCGAGTGGGAGCGCTATGCCATGATCAAGGCGCGCACTGTGGCTATGGCGGGTGGTGAGCAACAGGAACAGGCGCGCAAAACCCTGCGCAAAATGTTGCAGCCGTTTACCTATCGCCAATATATCGATTTCAGCGCGATTGAGTCCCTGCGTGAAATGAAGGGATTGATTGCGCGGCAAGTGCAGCGCAAGGGTATGAACCTTGATGTAAAGTTGGGCGAAGGCGGCATCCGCGAAGTGGAATTTGTGGTGCAGGTATTCCAACTGATTCGCGGCGGGCGCGATGCACTGTTACGCAAGCGCAAGGTGCCGGTGTTGTTGCCGATCCTTGAGCAGGAAAATTACCTGCCCCCCGGTGCTGGTAGTGCCTTGCTGGAAGCCTATATTTTCCTGCGCAATACCGAGCATGCGATTCAGGGGTTCCAAGATAAACAGACGCAGGCCTTGCCGGTTGATCCGCTTGGTCAGCGGCGCCTGGCCTGGGCGATGGGCTTTGATAATTGGGACAGTTTTTTTACTGTGCTGAGCGCTTATCGCCAGCGAGTGAATGCTGAATTCAAAGCAGTGATAGCCGCGCCGGATGAAGAGGAATCCATCGACCAAAAAGCGCTGACATTCTGTCTGAGTTTGTGGGAGGGCAGCTTGCAGGGCGAGGATGCTATCCATGCGCTGGAGGCGCGCGATGTCGAGTCGGCCCTTGGGCTGGTAAAAAACCTGGCCGACCTGCGCGCGAGCCGCGCGGTCTTATCCATGCAAGCGAGCGGTCGCACGCGTTTGGATGTGTTTATTCCTCGCTTGCTGCAGGGGCTATTTACCCAGGCAGGCGCGGGTAAGTTGCCACTAACTATCGCGGAAACCTTTGGCCGTATTGTGCCCTTTATTGAAGCGGTGGCGCGGCGGACGGCGTATCTGGTGCTGTTGGTGGAAAACCCCACTGCATTGCAACAGCTAATTCGCCTCTGCGCCGCCAGCCCCTGGATCGCCGATCAACTCACCCAATTCCCCGCGTTGCTCGATGAGTTGCTGACTCCAGAAAGTCTTTATGCCCCGCCCGATAAGGCATTGCTGCGCGATGAATTGCGCCGCGATGTGCTGCGCCTGACCTGGGATGACCTTGAAGGTCATATGGAAGCTCTGCGCTATTTTCGTCTCGCCCATGGCTTGCGGGTGGCGGCGAGTGAGGTCACTGGTGCTTTGCCCCTGATGAAAGTGAGTGATTACCTGACCTATATCGCCGAGGTGGTGCTGGAGCATGTACTGCAACTCTCCTGGGAGCATATGGTGGAGCGCCATGGTCGCCCACGTCGTGGGGACGGTTCGGTGGATACGGCCGCCGATTTTGTGATTGTCGGCTATGGCAAGCTGGGTGGAATCGAACTGAGTCACGGCTCGGATCTGGATTTGGTGTTTATCCATAACAGCGATTCGAGTTTTTCCACTGATGGTGAGCGCAGTATCGATAACCTCACTTTCTACACCCGTTTGGGGCAGCGGATTATCCACGTGCTCAATACCTATACGCCCACTGGCAAGCTCTACGAGGTGGATATGCGCCTGCGCCCCTCGGGTAATTCGGGGATGTTGGTGTCCTCGCTCGCTGCATTTGAAAAATATCAGGCGAACGAGGCCTGGACCTGGGAGCACCAGGCCTTGGTGCGGGCGAGGGTGGTGGCCGGCAGTGCGGAATTGGGTGAACAGTTTGAGGCGGTGCGTCAGCGGATCCTCGGCCGCGTGCGGGATTTGGAGCAGCTGCGCAAGGATGTCGCCGATATGCGGCGCAAAATGCGCGAGCAATTGGGCAGCGAGGCTAAATCAAAGAGTAAAAACACTCCGCTATTTAATTTGAAACAGGATGCCGGTGGTATCGTGGATATTGAATTTATGGTTCAATACGCGGCTTTGGCTTGGGCGTCT
>JAGKWY010000225.1 GCA_021151625.1 Gammaproteobacteria bacterium
TCGTACACCAAATCAATCATCGGCTTAGTGTATTGCATGCTTCTTCTCCTCGGTCTTGGAATGGCAGTTGAGCAAATATCAGACCAAAGGCGAATTTCCAGTTATAGCTGGCAATTGCGACCTCTAAATGAGCAATAAGGGGGATTGTTTTGGTGCGGTGGGATTATTCTGGGGCAGAAGTTGATAATAAAGATGAAGGCGACGCCGGAAGTAAAGTCCGGACGCCAAAACGCCCGGACGAATGCATGATTTGTTAGCGGATTAAATGATCCATCTCGCGCGCGGGCTGTGAACACTGGGTTTCACAAATGATTTGCGCGGGTACCCCGGCTACAGTGGCGCGCGAGGGAACATCTTTCAACACCACGCTGCCAGCGCCAATCTTGGCACATTCGCCCAGGGTGATATTGCCGAGAATCTTGGCTCCAGCACCTATCAGCACACCTTTACGTACCTTGGGGTGGCGATCGCCTGCCTCTTTACCGGTGCCGCCCAAGGTGACAGATTGCATAATGGAGACGTTGTCCTCCACCACGGCAGTTTCGCCAATCACTATGCCAGTGGCATGGTCAAACATGATGCCCTTGCCGATTTGTGCAGCGGGGTGGATGTCCACCGCAAACACCGCCGAGATACGGTTTTGCAGGAACAGCGCCAATGAGTTGCGCCCCTGCTGCCACAGCCAATGAGCTACACGGTACGCCTGTAGTGCATGGAAGCCCTTGAAGTAGAGCAGCGGAGTGACCAGCGAGCAGCAGGCCGAGTCGCGCTCGCTCACTGCCAGTAAATCCGCGCGGATAGCTTCAATAATGCTGTTGTCTTTGGCCATGGCTTCTTCTACAACTTCGCGAATCAGCATGGCGGGCAGTGCCGGGCTATCCAGCTTATTGGCCAGGTGGAAGCTAAGCGCCGCCTTGAGTGAGTCGTGATTGAGGATGGTGGCGTAGAGGAAGCTGGCCAGCACGGGTTCGGATTCCGCTTGCTTGCGGGTTTGCAGGCGAATGGATTCCCAGAGGCTATCGACAACCAGGGCGGGTGCAGGTGCAGTCATAGGAAAACTCCAAACGGTAATCCGGATCAGAAAGCCATTATTGGGGGTGAATGTTAAATTTCCAACAGCTTGTTACTAGTAAATGACTAATGGTGGCTCCTGCAGAGCCGCCAGTTGCTCGCGCAGTTCCAGAATATGTTCACCCCAATAGCGCTCGGTATTAAACCAGGGGAAATGCCGGGGAAAAGCCGGGTCAGTCCAGCGGCGCGCGAGCCAGGCGCTGTAGTGCATGATACGCAGGCTGCGCAGCACTTCGATCAGTTGCAACTCGGCCAAATCAAAATCGCAAAACTCGCGGTAGCCTTCCAGTATTTCACTCATCTGTGCCGTCTGCTGGTCGCGCTCGCCAAAGAGCAACATCCACAAATCCTGAATCGCCGGGCCCATACGTGCATCGTCAAAGTCGACAAAATGCGGGACTTCATCGCGCCATAAAATATTGCCCGGGTGGCAGTCACCATGCAGGCGAATGGACTGGTAACTCACACGTGCAAACAGCGTATCGCAGCGGGCGAGCAGGTCTGCACCCAGGGTGCGATAGGACTCGCGCAAGCTTGCCGGGATAAAGTCATTCTCCAGCAAAAATGCATAGCTTGCGCGCCCGAAGGTCTGGATATCCAGTGCCGGGCGATACTCGAATGGCTGGGCTTTACCCAATGCATGCACACGTCCAAGGGTGCGCCCGAGGGAGAGCAGGGCATCAAAGTCATCCAGGTTAGGCGCATGGCCGCCCTGGCGCGGGTAGAGTGCAAAGCGAAAGCCCTGGTATTCGCGCAGGCTGTTGCCTTCTTCGTTGGTTAGTGGTGGCACTACCGAAATTTCCAGGTCTTTTAACGCCTGGGTGAACTGGTGTTCTTCAATGATCTGCTCGTTGCTCCAGCGCTCCGGGCGATAAAACTTGGCAATCAGCGGCGAGCCTCCCTCAATCCCCACCTGATACACACGGTTTTCGTAGCTGTTGAGCGCGAGTATGCGTGCATCGGTTAGCAGACCGGTGCTTTCAATTGCATCCAGTACCAAATCGGGAGTAAGGGGTTCGTAGGGATGTGCCTGGCTCATAACTTATGACTCGCAAAGTGAGGCCGCGATTGTAGCGCCCGCCGGAGTTCATTGCTTGCCTATGCGCTAATCGATGCTTTTGAACGGTGATCTGCCCGAATTGGCGGATAAATTTTGAATGATTTGCATAAAAATGCTACAAGTTAAAACGCCTTGAGCAGATTTCCTTCACGATAATGACCGGCACTTGCTCATT
>JAGKWY010000029.1 GCA_021151625.1 Gammaproteobacteria bacterium
CGGAATTAAACAGCGAAACTGGCCAGAATTCTGCATAATCTGTGCCCGCTTATATCCACTTGCCCGGTTAAAGGAGTTTTTTATGCGTATTCATAGCCTTCAACACGTTCCGTTTGAAGATATCGGCAGCATGGCCAGAGACTTTGCTGCACGCAATTTTTCCCTTACCTGCACCCACTGGTACCGTGACGACCAGGCGCCGGAGCTGCACAGTTTTGATGCATTGATTGTGATGGGCGGCCCCATGGGCATTTACGATGAAGCCATTTACCCCTGGCTGGCCGATGAAAAAATCCTTATTAAGCAAGCGATTGAGGCTGGCAAAATTGTTATTGGAATTTGCCTGGGCGCGCAGCTAATTGCCGATGTATTAGGTGGGAAAGTCACGCGCAATGCGCATAAAGAAATCGGCTGGTTGCCGCTGCAAATTCTACCGGGGGCAAGCAGTCACCCAATCGCCCAGATACTGGCGCAATACCCTGAAGTGTTTCACTGGCATGGTGATACTTTTGCCATTCCCGCTAACGCCCTGCATATAGCATGCAGCGAAGGTTGTGCAAATCAGGCCTTTGTGTTTAACGAGAAGGTGTTTGGTTTTCAATTTCACCTGGAAACCACACCAACATCAGCCAGCGCATTAATTGCAAATTGCGCGGAGGATATTGATGGTTCACGCTACACCCAGAGCGCCGAATCCATGCTGGCCGACGCCAATAAATTTGCACAGATCAATCATGCGATGAGTGAAGTGATTGCCTGTATTTTTGATTAATGCAGGCAGTGTTATTTCCACAAGCGGCTAGATCACTGCGCCAAAAAAATGCCCTACCACTGCAGTCATCGCCATGGCTGCAGCCCCCCAGAAACCTACACGTGCAGCTCCAATTAAACTACTGGCCCCACCGACTTTTGCAGCAAGCCCACCCAACACAACTAATGCGATGAGTGAAACGGAAGTAATTGCAAACGCGAGATATTGCGGCGGATGCAGCAATACCACTAACAACGGAATAGCCGCCCCCACGGAAAAAGTTAATGCGGATGTCAGCGCAGCCTGTAATGGGCGTGCAGAAAAAATATCGGTAATTCCCAATTCATCACGCGCATGAGCACCCAGCGCATCATGCGCCATTAATTGGGTGGCGACCTCGCGTGCAAGCTCGCGCTGTAAACCGCGCGCAACATAAATTTCTTCCAATTCACGATGCTCGCCTTCCACATTGGTTTCCAGCTCGTGAGTTTCACGCGCTATATCGGCGGCTTCAGTATCCGCCTGCGAACGCACAGAAACATATTCGCCCGCCGCCATACTCATAGCACCGGCAACCAAACCGGCAACACCACTTAATAAAATCGTACTGCCGGAAACACCGGCAGTTACCATGCCCATCATCAAGCTTGCCGTAGAAATAATGCCATCATTTGCCCCCAGCACCGCCGCGCGTAACCAACCGGAATGATGAGATCTGTGACGTTCATGATGACGATGGGGCATGGATATTTTCTCGCTTACAAGTAATCAGTTGCACAACAGCATAGTGACTTCGCTGCAGATTGCCTATAGCAGCTTGCCAGTCAGCAAATACCAACTCCAGTTAAATCAAGGTATTAGCCTATTAGGAATCACCCGTGTTTACTGATGAAAATCAGCGAGATTGCCTGCCATTAACCAGTAAAATTGACAAGCAACAGAAGGTTCAACTAATGTTTACCGACCAGTTGGTCGGTTTAACTTTTATCTGCGCAAAAAATGCATTGGTAATACACCAATAGCAACACTGGCCACACATAATAATTTTATTACTTGCACACTTTTTACGAGCTGCACCATGGTTACTGAACGCAATGCCGAACAAACCCGCACCCGGATTCTGGAAGCCGCACACGAAGAAATCTATGAAAATGGCTACCAGGGCATGCGTATTGAAGCCATTTTGCAAAAAACCAGTCTCGCCAAGGGCGCGCTCTACCATCACTTTCCTAACAAACTCGCACTAGGTTATGCGGTTGTTGAAGAAATACTGATGGAGCATTTTCATACCACCTGGCATGAATTCGCGCACAAATACCCAAACCCGCTCACTGCCATTCAGCAATTGTTTTTATGGAAAGCGGATACCTATAAAAATGAACAGCGCTTTAAGGGTTGCCCACTGAATAATTTAAACCAGGAAATGGCGGCAATAGATGAAGGCTTTCACCAGCGACTGGAATCGGTAATGGAAGCTATTTATCAGGCGATAGTGAGTGCCCTGGAACTCGGGCAGCAACAGGGTCATGTGCGAACAGATATAAATCCCACCAAAATTGCGATGTTTATTATGGCGAGTTATCAGGGAATCATGGGTGCTGCAAAGTGCATGCAAGCACCCGATTTACTCACTGATTTATTTGGCACGCTCAACGATTATATTGATACCTTGCGCACGCAAAAAAGCGCATAGAAATCAGTGACTGATCATCCAGGGGCGCATAGATGGAAACATCTTGTTGCCACCGGCGGTATACATCAGGTTTGATTTGCGAATCGGTTTATCGCCACAACCACATCCCTTCCCGTGTTTATGTTCTCGCCGCGCTGTTTGTTCAGCGCGATATTCCGGGGTAGAGAAAACCGGCGCATTCATTGCCTTTTCATTGCGTTGATGGGCAGCGCGATTTTCTTGCTTCATATCCAGAAATTCCGGTGCCAGCATAATCACCCGCGCGCACAAAGTTGCACAAGTCGGGCAAGCCATAGGTTTGTTGGAATCTTCCATTGCGGCCAATTCGTAAAACAAACCATGGTCAGCACATTTGTAGTCGTAAACAGGCATGATAAAACCTCACGGGAATAATTAGATTTTCGCAAGGCGGACTCCGTCATTCACTTCGGGACACGCCGTGAATACATCCTTGTAGGCTCGGGCGCAGCATCCATGCTGCGCACGGTCCCGAAGTAAATGCCGAAGCCCACCTCAACAGATCCTGCCAGTATCAAAAGATGAAACTATTTATCTTTCGAAAGCGGCACATCCACACCCGGTGTAACCTTTTTCGTCGGGCCCTCTGCCGACGGATTCACATCGAAGTCAAAAATATCCGTCGGCAACCATAAAGTTGCGCAGGCGTTTGGAATATCCACCACACCCGAAATATGCCCCTGCACTGGAGCACACCCCAGAATCGCGTAAGCTTGCGCTTTGCTGTAACCAAACTTGGTTAAATAATTGATCGCATTCAAACAGGCCTGGCGATAGGCAACGTGAACATCCAGATAATGCTGCTCGCCATATTCATCCACAGAGATGCCTTCAAAGATTAAATAATCGTCGTACTTGGGTGCGATTGGGCTAGGTTTGAAAATAGGATTTTTAATCGCGTATTTCGCCATGCCGTCTTTAATTAAATTCACACGCAAGTGAATCCAACCTGCCATCTCGATTGCACCGCAGAAAGTAATTTCACCGTCGCCCTGGCTGAAGTGCAAATCACCTACTGAAAGACCGCCGCCTTTTACATACACCGGAAAATAAATTTTCGAACCGCGCGATAAATCCTTAATGTCACAGTTACCGCCGTGTTCACGTGGAGGCACAGTACGCGCCCCTTCTGCAGCGGCGGCTTTGGCAGCATCGCCGGTTAATTTTCCCATGTGGGCAGTGTCCGCGTAGGGCAGCGTTGCCAATGCAGGTACGCGCTCCGGTTCGGTGTCGTAAAGTTCTTTTTCGCGTTTGTTCCACTCCAGCAACATTTCTTTTGACGGCAAGCAGCCAATCAAACCAGGATGAATTAAACCGGCAAATTCCACATTGGGTACATGGCGGGATTTGGTAAACATACCGTTAAAATCCCAAATGGATTTTTGCGCTTCCGGAAAATGTTCCGTTAAAAAACCGCCACCATTTTGTTTGGAAAAAAATCCGTTAAAGCCCCAGAGACTTTCCTGGAATGCACCTATGTCCAGAATATCTACCACCAGCAAATCACCCGGCTCAGCACCTTCCACACCTACCGGGCCGGAAAGGAAATGTACCTGTGACAAATCCACATCGCGCACATCGTCCGCGCTGTCATTGTTGGCAATTTGCCCACCGGTCCAGTCGTAACATTCAATAATAAAATCTGCACCAGGCTTTACCGTCGCCGCCATGGGAATATCCGGATGCCAGCGGTTGTGGATATTTTCATTTTCATAGGGAGTTTTTTTTAAATCTATTTTGATAATCGTTTCAGCCATGGTCTGACTCCTGGTGTGGGTTGGACAATTCGTCACAGAACAGGGTCAGTATCTATTGCAGAACACCCAGCCACCATACGACAAATAGCGCGCGCATCTACGCTATTTGACGTATGGACAGTCACTTCAGGCAATTGTGCAAAGACTGTGACAGCTGCAGCAACAGCTGAACCTATCCTCGCAATGCTTATCTCAGGATTAGTTTTTAACGAATCAGCAAAACAATGAGGTACGCATGACATCAACCCAACTAGTTAAAATTGCAGGCATTGCCGGTATTTTTTTGAATGTATTTTTTCAGCCGGTATACGCCGCTGAACACCAGCGCCCGGAGCGCAGTGGCAAGCATTTTGGTCCACCGGAAGAGGCGTTGCTTGCGTGCAAAGGCTTAACCGAAAATGACCCCTGCAGTTTTGCCGGGCGCAATGATGAGCAAATTAGTGGGAGCTGTAGCCTTCCGCCGCGCGCTGAAGACACAACGCTTGCGTGCAAGCCCGCTAATATGCCGGAGCCCCCGGAAGATGGACAGGAGGGACGTGAACCACCGCCGGATAGAAATGATTAACTACTATTTTCATCCTATGAATTGATATTAACGCGGCGAAAAAAAGGCCAGCGATCGCCCGAGACTTAGCGAAAGCTGGCTGAAGCTGAAGTACTACCAGGAGAAAGCGCTTACAACACAATACCAAGAGAAAATTTAAACCGACAAATAAGAAGCCACCTTGGCTTCGTTGACCGTCTCACGCAATTCTTCATGCACGATTTGCCCCTTCTCGATTACCAGGATACGATCAGCAATATCCAATGCAAAACTTAATACCTGTTCAGAAACCACAATCGAAAGCCCGCGCTGATCGCGAATGGCTTTTAAGGTCCGGCCCATCTCGCGAATAATGGATGGCTGAATACCTTCGGTAGGCTCATCCAGGAATAATAATTTGGGGTCGCTCGCCAACGCGCGCGCAATCGCTAATTGCTGTTGCTGCCCGCCCGATAAGTTGCCGCCGCGACGATTGCGCATTTCCAGTAACACCGGAAACATATCGTAAAGCTCTTTCGGTACTGAACGTTTTTTTGTGGTAGTCAAACCGGTTTCAATATTTTCTTTCACCGTCATACTGGAAAAAATCATCCTCCCTTGCGGCACAAAACCAAAACCGTTAGCGACACGCTGGAAACTTTTTAATTGGCTGACTTCTTTACCTTCCAAGGTTACACTGCCGCCAGAGCTGGGGATTACGCCCATTAGTGATTTCATCAGGGTGGTTTTACCCATACCATTGCGGCCCATCACCGCTACAATTTCGCGCGGTTTCACCTCAAAATTTAACCCATGTAGCACTTCGCTTTGGCCATAACTTACGCGGTAATCAGATACAGCTAACATAATCAATTCCTCTTAAAGCCGGTAGTAATGTGCTAATTAGTGCCCCAGATAGACTTCAATTACTTTAGGATCATTCTTCACTTTTTCGACCGAGCCTTCGGCAAGGATTTTCCCCTGATGCAACACGGTAACCTTATCCGCAATTTGCGCTACGAATTGCATATCGTGCTCAATCACAATCACCGAGCGATCTTTAATAATGCTGCGCAGTAATTCTGCGGTTTGCTGGCGCTCGCCCACCGACATACCCGCTACCGGTTCATCGAGCATTAACAAGTCCGGGTCTTGCATTAACAACATGCCAATTTCCAACCACTGCTTTTGTCCATGGCTCAACAACTCCGCCTGACGCTCCAATTGGTCACCCAGGAAAATCATATTGGCCACTTCATGGACTTTATTGATTACCTCTTCATCGCGCTTAAAGGCCAGAGCACCAAATACTGAACGGCCGCGCGGAAAAGAAATTTCCAGGTTTTCAAATACGGTGAGATCACCATAAATAGATGGATTTTGGAATTTCCTGCCCACGCCGGCTTTTACAATTTCGTGCTCGCGCAATTTGGTCAGTTCACGATTACGAAATTTAATTGAGCCATCGGTGGCTTTGGTGCGCCCGCAAATTAAATCCAGCACTGTGGTTTTACCTGCACCATTGGGCCCGATAATCACGCGAATTTCATTTTCATCCACATAGAAAGTTAAATCGTTAACCGCCTTAAAACCGTCAAAGGAAACCGTGAGCCCTTCAACCGCCAGCACAAAATCTGTATTGCTACTCATGGATGGCTCCTTGTGGAATAACCGGGGTTTCAGTTTTGGGTTCGACTTTGGCAACAACAGGTTTGCCTATTTGTGGTGATATCAAAGGCGGCGGTGCAACAGCGGGTACAGCAGTTTTTTTGGTAAAAAGTTTGGCGAAAAATGCATCCACTTTCGGTGCAGCATAAGTGTTATACAAACCGGCCAAACCATTAGGGAATGCCATAACGACGGCAATAAATAACCCACCCATCGCGAACAACCACAATTCAGGGAAACTTTCCGAGAAAGAGGTTTTGGCAAAGTTCACCACCAATGCACCATAGACCGCGCCGATAATCGAGAGGCGACCGCCTACTGCGCAAAAAATTACCATTTCAATCGAGGGTACAATGCCGACTAACGTGGGCGACATAAATCCCACTTGCAGGGTAAACATAGCGCCACCAATTGCCGCAAACACACCACCAATACAAAACACAAAAATTTTGAAGTTGGCAACGTCGTAGCCGGAGAAGCGCACACGATCTTCTTTATCGCGCATTGCCACCAATAAGCGGCCCAGTTTGCTTTTGCGAATAAACTGCGCGACAAACAAGCAGGCAAACAAGAGCGCGACGCAAACAAAATAGAAGAAATATTTTGCGCTATCGGTGCGAATATCAAAACCATGCAGGGTGCGTAAATCAGTCATACCATTAACACCACCGGTATAACCTTGTTGGCCAATAATTAAAATGGTGAGGATTGCGGCCAGTGCCTGCGTAATAATCGCAAAGTACACACCACCTACCCTGCGTTTAAACATAGCCACACCGATGATATAACCGAAGATGCAGGGCAATAAAATAATTGCAGCGAGTGTAAAACCAAAGCTGTGGAAGGGTTCCCAGAAGAAGGGTAACTCAGTGAGCTGGTTCCAATCCATAAAATCGGGAATACCCGGCGTGGACTGTATTTTAGTGCTTTCCGGATCGGATGCTTCCAGTTTCAGAAACATTGCCATGGCATAACCACCCAGGCCGAAAAATACGCCCTGCCCCAAACTTAAAATTCCACCGTAGCCCCAGCACAACACCAAACCCACAGCGACAAACGCGTAGGTTAAATATTTACCAACCAAATTGAGGCGAAAAATATCCAGCGTGAGTGGCAATATCACGGCGAGGATAATTGCCAGCACCAGAAAACCCATCATTTCTTTTTTCGGAAAGAGTGCGCCAAGACTTTGATACGACATAATCAGTTACTCCTCTTAACGACGCACTTTCAAGGTGAATAAACCTTGCGGGCGCAACATCAGGATAAACACCACAAACAGGAGCGTAAGCACCTTGGACATGGAGCCGCTCATAAAGAATTCCATGGTGGATTGCGCTTGTGAAATCGTGAAGGCCGATGCAATTGTGCCGAGCAAACTGGATGCACCGCCGAATACAACCACCAGGAAAGTATCCACAATATAGAGTTGGCCCGAGGTTGGCCCTGTTGAACCAATCATGGTGAATGCGCTACCGGCCACACCGGCAATACCACAACCCAATGCAAAAGTGATGCGGTCTACTCTTGCCGTATTAATTCCCACAGCGCCGGCCATTGCACGGTTCTGCACTACCGCACGCACTTGTGTGCCCCAACGCGAGCGATACATTAAAATCGCAACGGCGAGTGAAATTCCAATCGCGAGGCTCATTACAAATAAACCATTGATGGGTAATTCAATGGAATCTGTTAATTGATAAGAACCCATTAACCAATCCGGCAATGTCACACCAACTTCGCGCGCACCGAACACAGTGCGATAGAGTTGTTGCAGAATTAAGCTCAAGCCCCAGGTTGCGAGCAATGTGTCCAATGGTCGGTGATATAAGTGGCGAATCATCGCCCATTCCACTAGCGCGCCCAGTGCGCCTGCGGCAATAAAGGCGAGCACCATCGCGAGAATAAAGTAGATGCTGAAAAAATCTGGCAAGTAGGTAGAAAATACATGCGAGGTTAAATAGGTTACGTAGGCACCGAGAATCATGAATTCGCCGTGCGCCATATTGATTACGCCCATTTGGCCAAAAATAATGGCAAGCCCCAGGGCCATGAGCACAAACACTGAAAATAAAATCAATCCTGCTACGCCTTGCATCGCAAAGATCGATAACAACTCCGAGGTACTATATTCAGCAAACATGGCTGTATCCTCATCTCGATTTAAAATTTTAGCTTGTCGTAGTGCGCACTCTGAAGTGAGGGGTAGAGTTTGATTTAAAACCATATGAGGCATGGATGCCGATTTGAGCCTACATGGATGTATGCACGGCGTGTTTTAAATTGAACTCTACCCCTCGCTCACCACAATCGTTTTAAAATCCATATAGCCAGCTTTTCAGCTGGCTATATTTTTATTATTGATAACCTTTCGGGAATGGATCGGGTTCGATCAAATCTTTGGTTTCAAACACTACGTCATATTGACCGTCAGTACGTGCGTGGCCGATGCGGGTTTTAGACCAGAGGTGATGGTTGGGGTGAACTTTCACATAACCTTCCGGTGCAGTGGTTAACTCAATACCGGGTGATGCAGCGCGCACTTTATCGATATCAAATGAACCGGCTTTTTCTACTGCTGCTTTCCACAACCATGGGCCGAGATACGCGGCTTGGGTTACGTCACCGATCACAATGTCTTTACCGTATTTGGCCTTGAAGTCAGCAACAAATTTTTTGTTGTTGTCGTTCGGCAAGCTTTGGAAATATTTCATTGCCGCATAAGCACCCACCATATTTTCACCGCCGATACCGAGGATTTCGTCTTCAGTTACCGAGATGGTTAACACCAGTGGTTTTTCTTTGGTCATATCGATACCGGCTGCTTTCAGTTGTTTGTAGAAGGCCACATTAGATCCGCCTACAACAATTGCGTAAATCACATCCGGTTTTTTCAATTTGATTTTGTTGATCACCGAGTTAAATTGGGTGTGCCCCAGTGGATAATATTCTTCACCCACGACACTCAAGCCCAATTTTTCAATGTGCTTGCGTGCAATTTTGTTGGAGGTGCGCGGCCAAATGTAATCTGAACCGAGCAGGTAGAAAGATTTCGCACCTTTGGTTTTTACCACCCAGTCAATGCCAGCAATAATTTGTTGCGTCGCTTCCTGACCGGTGTAAATCACGTTGGGTGATTGTTCCAAACCTTCATAGAAAGTCGGGTAATAAAGCATGCCATTGTATTGCTCGAAAATGGGTAATACCGCTTTGCGCGATGCGGAAGTCCAGCAACCAAATACCGCAGCAACTTTGTCGTTCACCAATAATTTTTTGGATTTTTCCGCAAAGGTTGGCCAGTCAGATGCACCATCTTCCTGGATAAATTCAATTTTGCGCCCCAGCACACCACCCATGGCGTTGATCTGGTCAATCGCCAATTTTTCGGCTTGCACAGAACCTGTTTCGCTAATCGCCATAGTGCCGGTGACCGAGTGCAATATACCGACCTTCACACTGGTATCCGTCACCGCCAGGCCAGTGGTATTTACATCGGCGGCGTACGTACTGCCGATTGCCAGTGATGCAGCGAGTGTGAGCAGGCATTTTTTCCAGGTGCTGACGGCTTTCACAGGCCGGCTCAAATGCATGGTATTGCGCATGGTCATTTTCATGGTCTTTCCTCTAGTAATTAGCGGGCAATGTAAATTGGCAAATCCTGAAGCGATTTCACGCTTCCCAATCTAGAGGGATGAGGCATGGCAAACCATTCGATAAATAACTCACCGCACTACGTCATTTAACGCATGGCAAATTAAAGGAAAGGTATTTAAGGTCAGAAGCTATAGAAAGCGGGAAAGATCGCGGCTTGTATGCAACACACGCACTATGCGGATGTGGTCGGCGCGAACCCGATAAAATATGACGTGAGCTGAATGAACTATGCTGCGCAAATTCGCGCGGATTTCATCGCGTTCGCGCCCGAGTTTAGGACTAATGATTAATTGGTTAAAAACGGTTTCCAATTCCAGCAAATAACCAGAGGCTTGAGCGCTACCGAACTCCTGTTCTGTGTAATCAAAAATATCACCAAGATCTATTTCCGCGTCTTGTGATAACAGGTAATGACTAACTCGCGAAGACTTCACTGTGATTAGGTTTTCCGTTTGGTAGCGATAATATCCCGCACAGTTTTATTACTGGTTGGACCATCCCAACCCCTGGCAATTTCTGCGCGCAATTCTTCAATGATGCGATGCCGGTAAATCTCATGAAGCCTGAGTGCATCGCGCACGACTTCACTGGCATTTTGGTAATCGCCACCACTGACTTGTGCAGCGATATATTGCTCCTGTTTTTCGGTAAAACTGATGTTCATTTTTTGTATACCTGATAGCGGGTTGATGGCGCCCCTCCGTGCACATATACCTGGTAAACGGCCAGATCCCAGTCTTATGCCAGACTATCAGCTATGTCCATATTTAGCAAACTTTGACATAAGTGCAATTTTCACCGGCACGGATCAATAGGCAAAGTTGGTACGGTGATTGACTAATGAAAGCCAGGATATTTTAAACGTCAGGATTTACCCGGCCTTTGTGAAGGGTGCACAGGATTAAATGCACCAAAAAATTAAAACCATGGATAGATGACGCACACAAAAAGCGCAAATATTTTTATTTGACCATTTATTCAACTAACGAGACGTTCCCGGATGAACTGCTGTTTAACGGGGAAACCATGACCGCCAAGCAACATATTTTTCGCGTGCGGCGCAATTACAACCAATGGGTTGCCAACCAGACGCTGGAAGACTATGCGTTGCGCTTTACCGCTAAAAGCGCGCGGCGCTGGTCGGCGGCACGCGTGGCGACAACTGCATTGGGTGCAATTTCATTTCTTGCACTGGAAGCTATTGGTGGTGCTATCACCCTGCACTACGGGTTTAATAACGCGGTGGCGGCCATCTGTGCGGTCAGCCTGATTATTTTTCTTACCGCCATCCCGATTAGTTACTACGCGGCCAAATACGGTGTCGATATTGATTTGCTTACCCGCGGCGCTGGTTTTGGCTATATAGGCTCAACCATCACCTCGCTGATTTACGCTTCCTTCACCTTTATTTTTTTCGCTCTGGAAGCAGCGATTATGGCGATGGCCCTGGATCTGTTATTTAAAATCCCGCTGGCCTGGGGCTATCTCATCAGCTCGCTGGTAATTATTCCGCTCGTGACTCACGGTATTACTTTTATCAGTCGCTTTCAATTGTGGAGCCAACCACTGTGGATTGTGCTGCAACTATTGCCATTCGTTTTTATTATTTACGCCGATGCCAGTGCAGTAGAAAGCTGGACTGAATTTTCCGGCAATCTGCAAACCGCAGAGCCCACTCAAGGGGTGAGCATTTTATTATTTGGTGCAGCATCGGCCGTAGTGTTTTCATTGATTGCACAAATCGGTGAACAGGTGGACTTTTTGCGTTTTATGCCTGCACCGCAAGCAAACAAAAAATGGCGTTGGTGGGCTGCGCTGATTGCTGGCGGGCCGGGATGGATTGTTATCGGCACCATTAAAATTCTGGCCGGTTCATTTCTGGCAGTACTTGCGTTAAATCACGGCATAGGCATGACGGAAGCCGCTGACCCAACCCGTATGTATATGGTGGCTTTTAGTTATATCGCCAGTTCACCGGAAGTGGCGTTATCTGTCGCCGGTATTTTTGTAATCATCAGCCAGCTAAAAATTAATGTGACCAATGCCTATGCTGGCTCAATTGCCTGGTCGAATTTTTTCTCGCGTTTGACGCACAGCCATCCGGGGCGCGTTGTATGGCTGGTATTTAATGTAGCAATTGCATTACTGTTAATGGAGCTGGGTGTTTATCGCGCGCTGGAACAAACCCTCGGCTATTACGGCATAGTTGCTGTGGCCTGGTTAGGCTCGCTAGTAGCGGATTTGGTGATTAATAAACCCCTGGGGTTTAGCCCGCCGCATATCGAATTTAAACGCGCGCATCTGTACGACATAAATCCGGTTGGCTTCGGTTCAATGTTAATTGCCTCAGTAACCGGCATTGCCTGTCATAGCGGATTACTCGGCGATGTTGCCCAGGCGCTCTCCCATTTTATTGCATTAGCGATGGCATTGGTGTGCGCGCCCTTAATTGCCTGGGCAACCAAAGGGCGCTACTACCTGGCGCGCCCCGCCATCAATCTCACTGCAGAAAAAAATCTCGCCGCTGACAAAAGCTGGTCAGACAGCAAACACGCCTGTCTCTCCTGCTGTATTTGCGAACATAAATTTGAGCTGGAAGATATGACTTACTGCCCTGCCTATGCTGGCCATATCTGTTCACTTTGCTGCTCGCTGGATGCGCGTTGTAATGACCACTGCAAACCCGGTGCAAATTACACCGAACAAGTCGGTGAATTTTTTAAACGTTTTTTACCTAACGCGATTTCTGAAAATATTAATTCACGCCTCGGTCATTTTTTAATTTTGGTGCTGGTGATTAACGGCCTCTCCGCCATTTTGCTCTCGCTGATTTATTTCCAGACCCCGATAGACGCACCTGAAACAGCAGCGCTATTGGAAGCAACACTTTGGAAAGTATTTTTCCTGCTGGTGATAGTGACGGGTGTAGTTAGCTGGTTATTTGTGCTCGCCCATGAAAGTCGCGTCGTCGCACAAGAAGAAACCCAGCGACAAACCCGTTTGTTAATGGAAGAAATTGAGGCTCACGAACGCACCGACCGCGCACTGCAAGCCGCCAAAGAAGAAGCAGAAGCCGCAAACCAGGCAAAGAGCCGCTATCTCACCGGGATTAGCCATGAGTTACGCTCGCCACTTAATGCGGTTCTGGGTTACGCGCAATTATTGGAAAAAGATCCGAGCATGCCGCCCCATAGACGCGATGCGCTGAGTGTAATTCGCCGCAGCGGCGAGCACCTGGCGGATTTAATTGAAGGACTATTGGATATTTCCAAAATTGAAGCGGGTCGGTTGGATTTACATCGCGATCAGGTGCGCATAAATATTTTGCTGGAGCAGCTGGTGCATATGTTTCGCTTACAGGCAGAAGCTAAAGGCTTGCAATTTATTTACGAATGCAAGGATCGCCTGCCAGAACTGGTGCGCACCGATGAAAAGCGCTTGCGTCAAATTTTGATTAATCTCTTATCCAACGCCATTAAATACACACACAGCGGCAGCGTGTCTTTTAAAATTCGCTATCGCAGCCAGGTTGCAGAATTTACCGTGTCAGATACCGGCGAAGGTATTGCCGCAGAAAATATCGAGCGAATTTTTCGCCCCTTTGAACGAGTCCGCAACCCCGGTTCTACCGCAACAGGTACCGGGCTGGGCTTAACCATTTCGCGCTTGCTGGCCGATATTATGGGCGGTGATATTTCCGTTTCCAGCACACCCGGCAAAGGCAGTATTTTCAAAGCCAGTTTAATGCTCGCCAGTATTAACAGTCCTGCTGGCGATGCACTCAATATTCCCGTGCAAACTATTTACGGTTACAAGGGGCCAGTGCGTCGCTTGCTATTAGTGGACGATGATATTTCCCATCGCCAATTAATGCGTGCCCTGCTCGCGCCACTGGGATTTGATATTGCGGAACTGGATAACCCATTGCAGACATTGGATTGGCTCACGCAAGAAAATGCAAACGAAACAACACCAGATTTAATTATGCTGGATGTTTCCATGCCCGGCATAAATGGCTGGCAATTGTTGCAACTGCTGCGCGAAAACCATTTTCAACAGCCTATTATCATGGTGTCTGCTGATGCCAGTGAAGGCAAAGACTCCGACTTTTCCGATCCAGATGCCGCACCTTTGCACAATGCCTATGTGATTAAACCGGTGCGAGTCCCCCTACTACTGGACCATATCGGCCGCTTATTAAATCTCACCTGGTGTTATGAACAAACACTTGCAGCGGAAAAAAATGAATCCGCCTTAATTGCCAGCGATAAAACCTGCGCACTGGCTGATGCAGATCTGGATGAACTTGCAAGGCTCGCCGCTATTGGCCACAAAAAAGGGTTGATCGAAAAAATCCAGCAGCTGCAAAACAGCGGCATTTTTCCTGCTGCTGATACCGAATTATTACAACAACTGGCCAGTCACAGCGCCAATTTTCAATTTGAAAAAATACTCGAATTGATTGATAGCTACAGCGCCGCTACTGAGCCTTATTGACCAACTGGAATTCCGGAGACGATTATGATGAGTAGCAGTAATGTTGTACTGGTTGTCGATGATTCTCTCGACAGTATCCACATGCTGAACGACGTATTGGAAGATGCAAAATTCACCGTACTGGTCGCACTGGAGGGCAGCCAGGCACTTACTATCACCCAGAATATTCGCCCGGATATTATTTTGCTCGATGCCATCATGCCTAACATGGATGGTTTTGAAACCTGCAAACGCTTGAAACAAAATCCACAACTCGCCGATGTACCCATTATTTTTATGACCGGCCTGAGCGATACCGAACATATCGTCATGGGACTGGGCGCGGGCGGTGTGGATTACATTACCAAGCCCATAAAAGCCGACGAATTAATTGCGCGTATGCGTGTACACCTCGCCAATGCGCGCATCACCCAAAGCGCTCGCGCCGCTTTGGATTCAGCCGGCCAGTATTTGTTAACGCTGGATGCCAGCGGTCAATTGTTATGGGCCACACCACAGGTTTATGAATTATTGAAAACGGGTGGCGCAATCAGTGAATCCACCCAACTGCATAGCACCACCAGCTGCCAGCTGCGTGATTGGCTCAGCCATAAACCGGAAACCGGTCGCCAACTCACCCTCACCGGATTGTTACAAGCTTTTACCCTGGAAATTCTCAGCTTGATGGATGGCAAGGAATACTTGCTGCGCCTGAACAAAGGCCATGAGCCCGAGCAAGACACCCGGGCATTGAAACAACAGTTCGCCGTTACCGGGCGCGAAGCCGATGTACTGCTGTGGATTGCCAATGGCAAAACCAACCGCGAGATTGGCCAAATACTGGAAATGAGCCCTAGAACAGTGAACAAACATCTGGAGCAGATATTTAAAAAGTTAGGGGTAGAAAACCGAACCTCGGCTGCCGCCGCTGCGCTCAAGTGCCTGAGCAAAGCTTAGACAGATCGGTATGGTTATAACCATACATAACTGAATACGATTAAAATAAACACCTAAATCCCATAGAGTTATTATCAATTATGTTACCTGTCATCTAAATAAACATGCAAAATCAGCATAAAGTGTTACAACTCGCTACAAAAGGTGACATTAATCAGCTTGTAATTTTACATACCAGTCGGTATCTTGCCCGCTTGTTAAAGATCAACGGGAGTTTTACCTATGGGATTAATCGTTCTCGCCGTATTTATCCTTGCCGCCCTCTACGTCCAGAACCGGGGTGTAGTCCAACATGACAAGTTCACCCGCAAGCTGACTGACCATTCCAATTTCCTTGCTCCGATTAACTGTCTTTTTTATTTCTTCTCCAAAGACACTCAATCAGCCTATATCGACGTAAACAAATTTCCCGAGTTGAAGGTCCTGCAGGACAATTGGGAAGTGATTCGCGACGAAGCGGTCAACCTGAATAAAGAAGCCCATATCAAAGCGTCTGCCGACCTGGATGATTTGGGGTTTAACTCCTTCTTCCGCACCGGCTGGAAACGCTTTTACCTGAAATGGTACGGCGCTAACTTGAAATCTGCCGAACAGCTGTGCCCCAAGACCGTTGAGCTGATTAACAGCCTGCCCAATGTAAAAGGCGCAATGTTTACCATGCTGCCACCCGGTGCGCGCCTGGGTAAACACCGCGACCCTTACGCTGGCTCGCTGCGTTATCACCTGGGGTTAATCACCCCCAATAATGATGACTGCTATATCTCGGTAGATGGGCAGAAATATTCCTGGCGCGACGGCGAAGCAGTGATGTTCGATGAAACCTTTATCCATTACGCGGAAAACAAAACCGATCACAATCGCATCATCCTGTTCCTGGATGTAAAGCGCCCGGTCGATTTCAAGTGGGTGGATTGGATCAACGAGATTTTCTCACGCCTGGTAGTGGCCGGTGCTGCCACTAAAAATGTGCAGGGCGATAAGGTTGGTTTTTTAAATCGCGCGTTTGCTTATTTGTATCAGGTGCGCATTCTGGGCAAAAAAATTAAAGCCTTTAACAAACCACTTTATTATGTATTGCAATACAGCCTGTACATCGCACTGATTTACTGGATTTTCTTTTAAGAAATTCTGCGATGCGAATTAAAAAAGGGCCGCAATGCGCGGCCCTTTTTATTTATTACACCTGCAGCTGAGATTAATAAAACACGCAAAATAACTTAAGCGACAAATCTATTTTGCTGTAATCCGATGTAATAACGGAGCCCAGTTTACCAACTAGGCTTCCCGATGCAGACATATGATCTGCATTATTAATCCTATTACATTGGAGCCATATAAGAATGAAAAGAAATTCCATATCCCGTGTTGTCATTGCCGCAGTAGGTTTATATTTGGGGGGCAATATTTCGCTGGCATGGTCCGCCGACTACGATCAAAAAGCTGATCATGGACACAAAAAAACAATTCCGGATGTATGCACCCTACCCACAAAACCCGCAAAAACACAGGAAGAAACAGCCTGGCAACTATTTGTCGCCATCAACTGCAAAATAGAGAATGGCCAACTGACATGGGAAACATGGAAAAGCCAGGCATGTATCAATAACCCCGCTGATTGCCCATCGCAACGGTTGCATGGCAGCCTGCTGCGCGCCGCAAATACACAAGGCTCTCCCGTAACACCGGATAAACCCAAGCGCACCGGTGGCTGCGAGGCGATGACAACCGCTACTGCAGTTAAAGGAACGGGATTGGAAAAATTTGTACCGAAAAATTTAGCGGATAAACCGGTTTTCTGTGAAGAAGTCACTATTAATAGCGCCGAAGAAAATTATGCGCAAACCAATGGTCTGTTAACTGTCGATGGACAAATGCAATACCTGCAATCCGGAAAAACCATTGACTTTCCAACGGCGGCAGTGGAAGTAAAAGCGGATTGGGTGCCCGCCTCTTCTTATAAAGGCGTCAAGTTTGATTGCAAGGCAAAAAATTCCACCGTTTACCAGGAGATGATTGGAGGTGTTTGTTATGCACTGGTGGGTATTCACATTAGTTCAAAATTGTATCCCAACTGGTTGTGGGCAACGTTCGAACCACAAGATAAACGAACCAACCCGAATCGTTGCAACCCGGCGCTCTATAATTCCTGCATAGATCCATGGGGTTCAAAACCTGCAATATCCAAGGGCACCGACACTAAACCGACAGCGGAGTTGAAAAAATTATTTGAAGCCGCCGGTAGCCATCTGGATAAATCATTTCATAACTACCGTTTAGTCGGCACGCAAACACAATTCGATCAACCCACTGCAAGTAAAGGAAACCTGGGTAACTCCTTCGTAGAATTCAATGCGCAAGTACCTGTGCAGCAAGCCTCATGTATTACCTGCCATTCCTATGCACAACGCAACATCATGCCCACACCACCCGGATCAGCGCCACCAGGCTCTGCAAATATAGGTACGCCCACCCCGTTGGAGGCTTACTACCAATCATTGGATTTCTCCTGGTTCCTGGGCTTTGGCGTCCCGCAAAAATAACGCCATGGTAGAAAAATAAAACTTTTGCAATTCAGGTTAGCTATCGTTGGTAGCTAACCTTTTATTTTTTAAATAACACAACCAGGATTTCACACGATGGTAAATATTGCAGCGCAATTTCCACCGACAATAAAAATCGGCATTTTGGTTTTTCCCGATTTTGAACCTCTCGATGTATGGGGGTTTATCGAGGCTTTTTCCATTTCACGTTTTATTGGAACGAATTATTCAGATCCTGCCCCCTATCCATTTCAAATTGAATTCATATCCACCGAAGAGAAAACCTGTGCAACACAAAACCAGCCCCAGCCTGTTAGAAGCTATAACGGCCCACGTGTAGCGCCAGATTGGTTTCGCAATGACGCACTGGAACAATCATTTCACTTGTTAATGATTCCCGGCGGTCAAGGTGTGCGGACGCTAATGGGTATGGAAACCGATAACCCCCCGGCTTTTAATGAGTTAATGCAGTGGATAAAAACAATGGACCAATTGGTTCCAGTTATGACGTCTGTGTGCACTGGCGCTGCACTGCTGGCTCGCTCAGGTGTACTCGATGGAAAACCGGCGGCAACTAACCACCAGGCCTTTGCATGGGTTACGCAATTTGGGCCCAAAGTTCTGTGGAATAATGTTTCCCGCTGGGTCGATGCAGGGAAATATGTAACTTCCGCCGGAGTTTCAGCAGGTACGGATATGGCTTTCCATTTGGTATCCCGCCTGGCAGGCAGGGCCGTCGCAGAGACAGCCGCCATGGCGGCTGAATATGATTGGCACAGGAATCCGGAGGAAGCCATTTTTTATCCGCAACAGGCAACTGTTCCCTCCAGTCGTTAAGACCTGTACCTGTCCCGCCTGGCTTGTCCCGAACTACCTAAAGGGCAAATAGATAGTCAATTTCATAATCGCTCAGGGATGAGTGTTTATAGGTACCCGAAAACAGATATGGATATCGGTGGCACTCTAGAGCTTTTCGGCCATGCCCGTTGGCAAACCATCCAGGCTCAGCTGGTTTTTATCGCGCCAATACTCACGAATCCCCTCATCACCTTTTTTTACTGCCCATTGATTGAGCTGCTCGCGCTCTTCTACATAATCAAAGAAGGGCACCGCCATACCACAAGAGGTTTGTACCAGCTCTACCTGCAAATCAAAAATTTGTCGGGCGCCCGGGTTCGTCGGAAAGTTCGCATACAACTCAACCCATTCGGAATCACTCGGGTGAATCGCCCTGGCGGTTCCGTATAAACGCAAAATCATGGGGGCCCCTTCAAAGGCGGCAAACATGACCGTCATGCGCGAGTGGCTTTGCAAATGCGCGGCAGTTTCATTGCCACTTCCGGTTACGTTCAACCAGATCACACGATTACTATCCAGCACCCGCAGTGAATCCATCCCCTTGGGGGAAATATTTACCCGGCTGGTATCAGTAGCCGTGCCCACAAAAAAGATTTTTTGCCGTGCGATAAATTCTTTCAGCGGCTCAATGATTTCGCTGTACTGCTTTCCCATTTGCTTTTTCTCCCAGGACGTTAGTATCCAGCCATTCAACACCGGGCTATTTATACCCGATTCCCGCTTTACCGGCAGCAAAGTGAAACCTCCCACCTTGAATTTACTTTCAAGTTGGGACGATTTAATCCGCCAGCCACTTTAGTCTGCTCAAGGTTTGTGCGACAGGCACAAGCACCACTAAAAATAAGATTCGTTTGATAACCCGGATTCAATCACTCAAACCCAAGAACTCGAACCAAAGAACCCGGACCCAACAACCCATCCACTCAATAATAAAAGGACGCTTCCATGAAACTGCTACGACATGCCCTATTGCTGGGGGTAGTTGCGCTTGCGCCTGCCTGCTCAGCAGCGATAACCAATTATGGTGCGGGAAATATTAGCGATAGCCCCAACCCCGCCGGCTACAAATGCGCCGTTGATCACGGCAACTGGATTTACAACGCCGGCATAGTCAAACCTGGTGTCAGCAGCTGCAGCCCTATAGGTGCACCAACGGCAATTTATCCGCAAAAAGTTGCGCCAGCTAACAGCAAACTCACCATGACCCATCGCTGGTGGGGCTCCATTTCCTTTATGGGTGAAATGAAAGTGGGCGATCCTAACGGCGCCGGTTATATCACCCCCGACCCTATGACCGCGCGCATCACTGACCGCGGCGTACGCATCCTGGGAATTCCCGGTGGATTGCGTACCGGGCCAACCGCGACGCAATACTCCATTCCCGACCCATTTAATGAGGTCTTCGATGGCATTGCTATTGGCAATAGCGACTACAGCAACCTCGAAGCCTATTTAAAAGATTACAGCGATGGCTCAGTCACCGTGCAATGGAACAGCGGCAGCACGCCAGTCATGGAAGCGACTTTTGTGCATGGTTCACCTTACGCCTACTTCACGGTATTGAAAGGCAATTTGCAATTGCGCACCAAGGCCGCCGATGGCGGTGAAAAAGGAATTTTCTACCAGCAGGGAAATACCCTGGGTGTGTGGACCAACGTTGCAGGCAACGGCAATTATTTTTTGGTGACCGGTCACGACGCCACCACATTTAATAATGCCAATACCAACACTGTAAGCATTGCCAATACCAGCAAACGCGTAACAGTAACCCTCTTGCCGACGGCGACGACGCCATCGACAGCAATGATTCAGGATTTTATTCAGTACGCTACCCAGCCAGTGGATAAGGTCACCATCAATTACAGCGTGAATCGCACCAACAACAAAGTCACTGTTACGCATCAATATATGTTTAACAATGTTGCCGTTAATACTATGGCAGGAATGCTACCCATGGCCTGGAAAAATTCCACCCAGGCAACCAGTGGTTATAAAGTTCGCAGTGCGCGCGGCGTTACCAAATTTGCGGCCACCAAAACCTTTAGCTACACCCTGCCCTTTGTGGGAGTACTGCCCTACTTGCCGGAAAATATTGGCGACTACGATAACAACCAGTTAAAAAACCTGGTGAATGAGTTTGTTAATCAAGGTGCTTCTGGCTGGAACAGCGCAACCGATACTTACTGGGCTGGAAAAAATTACGGCAAGGTTGCCGAGCTGGCCGCAATCGCCCGCTCAATTGGTATGACGACGGAAGCCGATCAATTAATTAACTGGCTCAAAGCCGAATTACAAGATTGGTTCCGTGCAAATACCAATGGCGGCCTCGATACTACCAAATATTTTTCTTACGACAGTAACTGGAATACCTTGCTCGGGTATGACGAATCCTTTGGTGCACAACAGCAATTAAACGACCACCATTTCCACTACGGTTATTTTGTACGCGCAGCCGCAGAAATTTGCCGCGTTGATGCCACTTGGTGTAGCGCTACCAGTTATGGCCCCATGGTGGAATTATTAATTCGCGATTACGCCGCTGCGCGTGACGATTCAATGTTCCCTTACCTGCGCAACTTTGATCCAGCTAATGGATTTTCCTGGGCATCTGGCCATGCGAATTTTGTGTTGGGCAACAATAATGAATCTACCTCTGAAGCCGCAAATGCTTACGGCGCAATGATTTTGTACGGTCAAATCACGCGCAATAAAGCCATTACTGATCGCGGTATTTATTTGCACGCTTCATCCACTGCCGCTTACTGGGAATACTGGAATAACCTGGATCACTTTCGCGGTTTAACCGGCGACTACGACAACTTTGACGCGGCTTATCCGAAAATGACTACCTCCATTATTTGGGGCAACGGCCACGTGTTCTCCACCTGGTTCAGCGGTGCTTACGCACATATTCTGGGAATTCAGGGTTTGCCGCTTAGCCCATTGGTATTTCATATCGGCCAACACGCAGATTATCTCGACCAATATGTTGATTTGGGTATGACGCAATCCAGCAATGGAAAACCCTCCGGTTTACCTAACGACCAATGGCGCGATGTCTGGTGGAATATTTGGGCGATGAGCGATGGGCAAGCCGCTGTCGATGATTTACTGGGTTACGGATTTAATTATGTTCCCGAAGCCGGTGAAACCAAAGCACACACTTACCACTGGATTTATACACTAAAACAATTGGGACAATTGTCTACCGGTACCGGAGCATTAACCGCAAACAGCCCAACGGCAGTTGCGTTTAATAAAAATGGCAGCATGACTTACATTGCCTACAACTTTGGTTGCAGTGCGCAATATGTTTTATTTTCTGATGGCATGACACTAAATGTTCCCGCCAACAGCTTCCGCATTAAACGCACAGGCGAAACACCGGATGGATTACCAGGCAGCACCAGCTGTACACCATCCACAAATTCAAGCCTGGCCACTACTTCGAGTTCATCCAGCAAAAGCAGTGCTGCTTCATCAAAATCCAGCAGCTCGGTAGCAATGCCAAAATCGAGCAGCTCTACTGTTACCAGTGCAAACTCATCCAGCGCTACCAGTAGTTTGAAATCAAGTTCGTCCACAGCGAATGAAAGTTACGGTCACGGTATTGTGAATGGAAACACAGTGAGTTTTTTTGCTAACAACGCGGCATGGGCAGATATTCATTTCACTGTGAATGGTGGTGGCCAACAAAATATTCGCATGACGCACAATGCGGATAATTCCAACACCTATGAATTAACCGGTATTCCCGCAGGGGCGAGTGTTCGTTACTTCTTTACCATCGCCCAAACAATTGGTGCTGTGGATACGCCCTGGGTTGAATTTGTAATGAGCGGAGCAACAGCTTCATCCAGCTCAATTACGAGCAGCGTTGCAATTAGTTCAGCGAATACCAGCTCATCAAGCACCAGTTCTGGCGCTGCATTCAGTCAACAAATTGAAGCAGAATCTTATGCGTTTATGGCAGGAGTACAAACCGAAGCAACGCAAGATGTGGGTGGAGGGCAGGATGTCGGTTGGATAGACGCAGGTGACTGGATGGCATTTACCAATATCACCTTCCCGGCAACCGGAACTTATCTGGTTGAATACCGCGTAGCTAGCCCGACAGGTTCAATGCTATCACTGGACTTAAACGGCGGTTCAATTCTGCTGGGTAACCTTACCATTCCGGCAACCGGCGATTGGCAAAACTGGACCACCGTTAGCCATATAGTCACGCTAAATGCAGGCACATTTAATGTAGGCATTTATGCACAACAAAGTGGCTGGAACATTAATTGGTTCCGCTTCACCAAACTGTAAGCGTTTTTTGCATTAACAATAATCCGCTTAAAAAGAGCCGCTATGAAAATAGCGGCTCATAAAAAACTCTTTAGTACAGAATGAAAAAAATTGGGGCACAGCATGAAAAAAATATTGGAGCACAACATGAAAAAAATGATCGCCACTCTCGCACTCAGTCTTGGTGCACTCGTCAGTTTGAACAGCCATGCAGTAATTATTGATGCATCAACAATCATTCCCGATGAAAACATCCTGCTCAACTTCAACGGACTGGATTGGGTATACGCAGGTCCAATCGGCACTGGCGAGTGGGGCCCGGGCAATATTGAAGCACCGGAATACCGTGCCAGTGAAGGCTGGCGTTACGCCACTGCAGCAGAATGGGCTCTGCGCCCTGACTGGAGTGACTTTATTATTGGCAGTGCCAGCGTAAGCCTCGATTCCGGTTTTAGCGATCACTCGGTTTATCGCTTTGCCTCTGCATACTGGAGCAATTTTAATCACATTGATTTAAGTGATGCCGCCGAAGGACGAATCACCAATGGCTTTGATATTGGCTCATTGGAAGACGTATACGAAACCTGGTATGTGCGCACCGCTAATACAGCAAATGTTCCCGAGTCGTCATCCATGATTTTATTTGGCTTGGGCATGCTTGGTCTATTTATGGCTCGCCGCAAGAAAGCCATTTAACAATAACAGCAACACCCTAAAATTAAAGGCCACACTATGTGCGGCCTTTAATTTTATTCGGACATATTGTTACCGATTACCCCGGGGTATTTAATTATCACCCCTAACGCTATTAAATCATAAACCCCATGCCAAACCATTACTAACAACAGGCTATCGGAGAAGTAATAGCCCAAACCAAAAATTATGCTCATTATCAGGGTGCTAATGAAATAGGAAAAAGATAAATAGTGCAGCAGACCAAACACCAAAGAGACCAGTAAGATCGCCCAGGCAATACCAATAAAACTACTCAACCATCCTTGCAAAAAAGCGCGAAATAATAATTCTTCGCCTACGCCAGCAAGCGTTGCCACCAGCACGACATGCCCCCAGGAATAGCCCACAAATAATCCCGACACCCGTCGAATATCATTCAATAATTCCTGCGCAAATTTCCCGCCATAACGATACAACAAAAACACTAACGCGAATGTGAGCACAGCCAATAGTGTCCCCACAATGGCAGCTGCCAGCTCATTTATTTTGGATTCAGGGAGGGGAATATCCAACCACTGGATAAGAACAACACCGAGCAACACAATAGCTAACTGGCTAAGCAATATCAGGCCAAAACCGGATTTTTTATCTTTATTAGTCATACAACACCAAAATCAAACTACAAGTGCCCGCCATAATAAAAGCCCGCTCGCCGCGTGTCAGCAGCCAAGAGGTTATAAGAGGTAGTTATACCTATTAGCAATCGCCCGGATAAGATTTTTAAATGAGCATTTCCGTACCAACGCAATTACTCTGAATACGACACAAAAAAGCCACTTGATCAACTTTTATTTATAAAAAAGCAACACATTTCGCGACAAGCAATTTCATTAACGAAAGGAAAATAATGATGGATACAGTTTCTGCCTATGTTGAACATGCCAATATCTGCGTTGAAAACCCCGCAGACACCATCCGTTTTTTACGCGCCGCTATTCCCCATTGGAGTATTCGCGGGCAAGGTGAAATGGATTGGTTTGGCAGCAAATCGCGCTGGTTTCACCTGGGCGATCAACACACCTATATCGCCATTCAAAGTGGCGGCGCAGGAAAATCCGGCGACTGGCAAGGCCTATGGACAGGCGTAAAACATATTGGAATTGTGGTGCCGGATATGCTTGCAGTCGTGAATAATCTGGAAGCGGCTGGTTTTCCGGTTGACCACTATGGTGGCGAACACCCTTTCAGGAAAAATGTGTATTTTTTGGAAAGCCATGGCATTCAATTTGAATTTATTGAATATACGTCAGCGATAAACGCGGAAAATAATTTATACATTTAGAGGAAAACCAACTGATGGAAGTGCGCTTTGCTATTGTCGCTTGCGCAAGCGCAGTTCCGCTTTTTCCTGATCAATTACAAAATCGAAACGCCCCAAAATATCCACCCCCAATAAACCATCAAAGTGATCGAAATTATCCATTGGCAAACGCGCGAGCATATGCTTATTGAAAGTTAAGTCGGCAATTTGCAGTGAATCCACCACAAACAAAAAGCTTTCCACTGTGCCGCTGGCGGTGTTGAGTTGAATAGGCTTGGGGGATTTTACAAAACTGTAATTGCGATTGATAAAGCTGGAGGTTAAACCGCTAATCGATGCACCTGTATCCAGTAAAAGCTTTACACTTTTACCTTCCACGGTGACCGGCACCAAAAACTGTGTACCGAAACGTACCAGCGAAATTTTGTGCTCTAACTCATCGGCTTGCGCTGCAATTGAGTTGTCAGTTAATTTAGCAAGAAACGCTTCGGCGCGCGTGCGTGTTTCATCCTGATTCGCGGCCATTAATGCGTGGTATTGGGCCTGTTCCTGATCATCCGCTTTTGCATGCATATCCGCGAGCTGTAAATGCAATTCACCGTTGTCCGGGGTGAGCTTGATCAAATCATTTAATTGCGTCATCAACCATTCGCGGCTCGCACCAAAAATGCCGGGGTTATTTACCAGGCGCAGTAAATATTTGGATAAATAGGTCAGCGCATCTTCGGTTTTCTTTGCGTCCGCCTCGCTATCCAGATAGCGAAACCAGATAGTCACTGCCTCTTCGTGTTTACCCTGTTTTTCCAGCACTCGCGCCAGCAATAACAAGGCTTCACTATCAGCAGGATTTAGCTGCAGGATTTCATTCAGTATCACCACTGCTGCTGGAAATGCGTTATTGGCAACCAGCTGACGTGCACGCTCAATCGGCGATAACCCGGCACCTGGTTGTATTGACGATGAAGCAGTATTGTCTTGTGATAATTTCCCGGGGATTTGTTGCACAGGCGCTTGTTGTGCAGGTATTTGGCGTGCAGATTCTTGCTGAAAACTCCGCACTGATGGTTCGACAATTAGCTGGCCATCAGGCACATCACCAACAGCAGACAGGGTTTCCACTGAATGACGATACTCATTGGCGTAATAACCCAATCCGAATGCGATTACCGCAATGACAATAGTATTTTTAACACTCATCGTTATTCTGTAATAAAAAATTGCCGCAATAATTATTGGGCAAGCTGCTGTTGAATAAAACTCGCCATCTGTTCCGGCTTGGTAATAGTGGCAAAACGTTTGATGGGTTTTCCATCGCGGCCAATTAAAAATTTGGTGAAATTCCATTTTATGGATTTGCCCAGCCAGCCGGGCAATTCACCAGTCAGCCATTGGAATAATGGATGCGCATTGGCACCATTGACATCCACCTTGGCAAACATGGGAAAACTAACGCCGTAATTAATCTGGCAGGTTTCAGCAATTTGCTCTGCCCCACCCGGCTCCTGATTGCCAAACTGATTGCAAGGAAAGCCAAGAATTACCAACCCCTGATCTTTAAATTGCTGATACAGGGTTTCCAGACCGGCGTATTGGGGGGTAAATCCGCATTTGCTGGCGGTATTAACCACCAACACCAGTTGGCCTGCGTAATCAGACAGGTTTTGCGGCTGGCCGTTCAATTGTTCGGCAGTGAAGGAATAGAAAGGACTCATGCACAACTCCGTTGAACTAAATGTGGAGGGTGAAACATGAGCCCAGACTGCCCGCGCAAACGGGCTAACGCAACTTGTTTTTAAAACAATTGATGGTTTGTCATGATTTTGTAAGCCAGCGCGCTAGTGTGGAATTAATACTGCGCGGCAGGCTTATCCAGCGTTTTGATCTGGATATTGCGATAGAAAACTTCCGCACCTTCCGACTGAATCTGCAATTTACCGCGCGTTAACGGAACATATTTACCATCCACTTTTTCGCGCGAATTAAAACCGCGAAACACTTCATGGCCGTTCACTTTGTGGATCAGGATTTTACCATCGCTGATCACTTCCATCGTGTCCCATTCGCCGTGCGGTTTTTCATAGAGGCCCAGCTTGAGCACGCGCGCGGCTATATCTTTGCGCAAAGGACCTTTAGGGTCATAGGCGTAGAACTTCCAATCGCCTTCATTGGCATCGCCTGCATGTACATCAATGATTACCCCATCCAGGCTATGGTAATCGCCACTATCGCCTTCCTGCACCTGGAATTCGTGGCTGCGCATCCAGTGATTGCTTTGCGCGCCCTGGGGCCCGACGGCAAAATACAAAATACCGCTATCGCGGCGCGCATCCAAACGCGGCGACCACTTTTTCTCGCCCCACTTCACATCAAATTTCAAATGAAAGTTTTCAAACTCGGCGAGGCTGGTAATCCCGCCCCATTCCTCGCCGGAAACACGTAACAGGCCGTCCACCACCGAGAACACCTTATTAGGGTCGTTGTTTACACCGCGCGGCTTATGTTTGGAAACCAGGTTGTAGGCGTTGGTTTCCGGCTGGTAGCTCACATAGGTTTCCCACCCGGAAAGGTCTTTGCCGTTAAACAGGTTTTTCCATTCACCCGCCCATACCGGCGCTGCCAGCAAGCTACCCAGTGAAATACCCAGTAGTAGTTGTTTCATGTCTAATCCTCGCGGTTATTGTTGTGGAGCGCAGCCTAGGGCGAGACAGCAAACGAGTCCATATAGGCAAAAGGACAATTACAGACCTTTACCCAAAAAGTGACAACCCTGCTCATCACCAGTTGCCATTTGCAGCCGGGGCATTTGTTATCACCGACTCATTGAAGCGTTATCCGGGTGATCGTTGCGCGCGGTGAGGACGTATATAGATTGCAATATGTTAGCTACATCCATTACAGGACAAGCTTATGTTTCTTCCCGGAAAAACCATTTTTTTTGTGGGCCTGATTACTATGCTCATCTCTTGCTCCAATACCCAACTTAATGACTATGGCCCCAATAAACCCGAGCTAAAGCCATCTGTTTTTTTTAATGGGCCGTTAACGGCTCACGGTGTAGTAAAAAACAGGAGCGGGAAAGTAACACGCTACTTTAGCGCGCATATCAACGCTTACTGGAGCGCTGGGATAGGAACTCTGGAAGAAAAATTTGAATTTAATGATGGCGAAATCCAGTACCGTACCTGGACCCTTACACCAACAACCGAGGGCTACACGGCGACAGCGGGCGATGTAGTAGGACCCGGTTCCGCGCAAACGCGCGGCAATGCCATGCAATTGCACTACACGCTGGAAATTAATTACGAAGGCTCACCGTTACAACTACAAGTTGAGGATTGGATGTGGCTGGTAGACGAGAACACTCTGCTGAACGAATCCACCCTGCGCAAATGGGGTTTTAAAGTAGGCAGCGTGCAATTGGTTATCCAAAAGGCTCATCTGAATTAGCGCCAACACTAAAAACGAATGGTGCTGAGTTGATAAACCTTATCGCGCATCTGCTCGGCATTACCGGTATCACCCTTGCGCTCATAAATCTCGGCTGCTAACCGATAAAAGCGCTGCTCGCCTTTTTCTTTTTTTATCGCTTTTTTTAGCAGTGACAACGCTTTGTCGTCATCGCCTTTGGCAACCCACTCCTCAGCGCGCTTAAACATATAGTAGGGATTTGCATTGCGGTACAGACGCACACGTTTTTGATACTCCTGATGTTTTTCAACATTTCCCAACTCCTGGTACATTCCGGCCAGGTTATGCATGATGGTGTAATCGCGCGGGTTAATGGCGAGTCCGTGCAAATAAATCGCTTCGGCTTCGGTATAAAATTTGTGGCGGCGATAGAAGCTGCCGAAATTACTCCAGATATAACTAGGCTCTTCACTCATCAATAATGCTTTGCGCAAATACAAAAAGGCTTCTGTGGTTTTACCCTCCGCCGCCAGTTCCATACCACGATTGGAATAAAACTGCGCCGCGACCAGATCCTTACCGATAACCCGCTGCTTGTAATGCGCCTTGAAGCGGCGCATCTCCAAGTCCACCACTATATCGCCAACATCCGCAGTCTCCATCATCCGCACCCAGGGCAAGCTGCGTTTGCGCGGCATAAACACTTTGGCATTCACATGCCGCATCAACAAATAGGTATCGCCAGCGCGCATATCCCAGGTCGGCGGTAGCATGACCTCGTTGACTTCAGCCTTGAGCCCCAAATGGCGTGCCATGGCGACATACATCAGGGTGTAACTCAGGCAGTTGGCCTGACGCTGTTCAAACGCCTCTATGCCAGTGTTGGTGTAGTAGGCGCTATAGGTAACCCCCCGGCCACCCGCATTAGTAGAGGTCATCAACGCCAGATGCAGGGCCTCGGCCTTGGAATCCTGCAAACGGACGTGGGTAGTGACTGACTCGGCAAAAGCTTTCATTTCCGGGGTTACGCCGAATAAATCCATATCGGGTAGCTCTTCCGCCTTGTAGCCGCGCCCTAAAATTAATTCTCCTGACAAAGCCTGCACCAATGGGCCTTTATCCGCCAAAAAGGGTGTTTTTTGCACCACAGAAGAACAGGCACTGAGCAGCAGAACCAGCAAAACCGGGGCAAACAGGGATAATTTCATGGGGTTTATCCAAATAAAGGAACTGAAACTGACTTCCAGTATAGGTGTGCCCGCGCCAATTCGCGCGTCACAAATGTCACGCTAAATCACAGATCTATAAGGCTATTTTCCCTACTCATCCGATAAATCTGAAAGGTGCATGCGCCGGGATTGATCCGCTTTTCTGGCAGAAAAAAATCACTTGCGCGAAAAAAGTGCGCGTTATATCTGGGGCGACAGGATTCAGCGCATTCGCCCACTGCAAATTCTGGCACCAAAAAAACGCAGCTGCTTTTACCGTGTATCAGCAAAGTGCAAACACCCGCAAAAACTATTTAATCCCACCAAAAACCCTGCGCTATAAAAGTGCGTCACTTAACTTGGCATAGTGTTTGAATAAGCCCAGGTGTCGACTCAAATAAATTTTCAAAAACTGGAAATTTTTTCGCAGTGAAAAAAAATCCAAAAATTTTTCAGAAAACTTTTTCAAGCACCACCCAAAAGCCAGGAGCCAGAAATGAAAGTTTCCACCACTAAAATGAAAAAAATTTCCACGCTGTTGCGACCACTTGCCAAATTAACCTGCGCACTTGCTGCCAGTATTTCCTTTATCACTGCTGCCCAGGCTGCAACTGGCGCACCAGAAAAAACCAACTTGAAATTTGGTTTTATCAAATTGACTGACATGGCCGACCTGGCTGTTGCTTACGAAAATGGTTACTTCGATGATGAAGGCCTGACTGTAGAACTGGAAGCGCAAGCTAACTGGAAAGTTGTATTAGACCGTGTAATTTCTGGCGAGCTGGATGGTTCACACATGTTGCTGGCTCAACCTGTTGCCGCCAACATCGGTTACGGCACACCGGCAGAGTTGGTGTTCCCTTTCACCATGACTAACAACACTTATGCGATTACTGTTTCCAATGACATTTGGAAAAAAATGAAAAAAAATATTCCGGTTGGCGCGGACGGAAAATTGGTTCATCCAATTAGTGCTTCCACCTTAAAACCAGTTGTGGATGCAATGAAAGATGCAGGCAAACCGGTGAACATGGGCGTGGTGTTTCCAGTATCTACCCACAACATGGGCCTGCGTTACTGGTTAGCGGCCGGCGGTGTTAACCCTGGTTTATATGCGCCGCATAAAGGTGACACTCTCGGTCAAATCAACGCGGATGTAATGTTGTCGGTAACTCCGCCTCCGCAAATGCCCGCCACTATGGAAGCAGGCACCATTCAAGGTTACGCCGTAGGTGAGCCATGGAACCAACAAGCGGTATTCCGCGGCATCGGTGTACCAGTGATGACTGTGTACAACAATATCGGCGATAAAGTATTTGGCATGCGCAAAGATTTTATCCAAAAAAATCCAAACACTTCGGTCCATGTAGTGAAAGCGTTGATTCGCGCTGCCAAATGGCTGGATGAGAACAACAACGCTAACCGCACTGCCGCCGCCAAAATCATTTCTGCCGCTCACTATGTAGGTGCTGACTACAAAGTTATCGCCAACTCCATGACCGGAGTATTTGAATACGAGCGTAAAGATGTTCGCCCGGTGCCTGACTTCAACACCTTCTTCCGTTACAACGCGTCTTACCCACACGTTTCTGATGCAGTGTGGTACCTGACGCAAATGCGTCGCTGGGGCCAGGTTCCTGAAGCCAAACCCGATGGCTGGTACATGGAAATGGGCAAAAAAGCCGTTGCACCTGAAATTTATCAACAAGCTGCTGCTGACTTGATTGCCGAGGGAAAAATGGCCGCCAGTGATTTCCCGGATTTCAAAACCTTCACCGGTATTCGCAAAGTTGATGAAACTGTGTGGATTGACGGTGTGCAATTCGATGCAAACAAACCTAACGAATACCTCACCAAATTCAAAATTGGTTTGAAAGGCGACGAAAAAATCTAACCCCGTTTTTTGTAAATCGTTAGTTGTAAATAGTTTTTGTAGAAAGCTGTTGTAGAAAGTTAGTTGTGATTGTGAATTAGCGTTACCTACATCATAAGCCTGTTGGTCTACGGACCGACAGGCACCCAAACAGAGGAAATTGTCATGAGCAGTAAACTCGCCACTCTAAAGTTCGAACAATTCAAAGCTATCAAATGGCGCGATGTAATTCTTGGCATAACCATGCCAACCATCGGCCTGCTGGTGTTTCTCGCCATATGGCACACGCTGGCCCCCAACATCAAAACCTCACTCGGTGAATTCCCGCAACCCAAGCAAGTATTTGCACAATGGGGTTATCTGGTGGATGAATACAACTCGGAAAAAGAGCGCGCAGTGCAATTTTACGAGCGCCAGGAACAGCGCAATGCCGAATTACTGGCAAAAGATCCCAACGCAAAACTGGATGTGCGTGAATTCAGTGGTCGCCCAACTTTTTTCGATAAAATCAAAACCAGTCTTGTGACTGTGTTGTCCGGCTTTTTGATGGCAACCATCATTGCCATTCCCGTGGGAATTTTGATCGGCCTGAGCCAAACACTCTACGGTGCCATCAACCCATTAATTCAATTATTCAAACCCGTATCTCCACTCGCCTGGTTGCCGCTGGTAACGCTGGTAGTGAGCGCGGTATATGTTTCTGAATCGCCTGCTTTTTCCAAGTCCTACATTATTTCGCTGTTCACAGTAAGCCTGTGCTGTCTCTGGCCAACCATGCTTAACACCGCAGTGGGTGTTGCCGGTGTGAGCAAGGATCTCGTTAACGTGAGTCGTGTACTGCGCCTGGGCTGGTTCACTCACGTAATCAAAATTGTATTGCCCTCTGCTATTCCAATGATGTTTACCGGCTTGCGTATTTCGCTGGGTATTGCCTGGATGGTGTTGATCGCTGCAGAAATGCTGTCGCAAAACCCAGGTCTGGGAAAATTTGTGTGGGATGAATTCCAAAATGGTTCATCAGATTCATTAAGTCGCATTTGCCTCGCCATTTTGGTGATTGGTTTGATCGGTTTTTTACTCGATCGCGCCATATTAATGATTCAAACCTATGTGAATTGGGATAAGAGCGCCGTTGTCCGCTAATCGTTTGCGAAGCGGTATGTAAATTGCCTTATACACATTGACCACCAAATTATTTCACGACAGATTTAAACAGAGGAAATGCCATGAGCCAGATTCATTTGGAATTGACCAAAGTTGGAATTGAATTCCCCACCCCCAAAGGCCCTTTTTGCGCACTGCGCGATGTGGATTTGAAAATTAAAAAAGGCGAATTTGTTTCGCTGATCGGCCACTCAGGTTGCGGTAAATCTACCGTGCTGAATATTGTTGCCGGCTTATACCAGGCCACCACCGGCGGTGTGGTATTGAATGGCCGCGAAGTTAACGAACCCGGCCCGGAGCGCGCGGTAGTTTTCCAGAACCATTCGCTGTTGCCCTGGTTGACCGCTTACGAAAACGTAGAGCTGGGTGTTAAGCGCGTGTTCAAAGGCAAGAAAACCCGCGCCGAAATGCGCGAGTGGATTGAACACAACCTGGAGCTGGTGCACATGACCCACGCCATGCACAAACGCCCGGACGAAATCTCCGGCGGTATGAAGCAGCGTGTTGGTATCGCCCGTGCCCTGGCGATGGAACCACAGGTGTTGCTAATGGATGAACCCTTCGGTGCGCTGGACGCATTGACTCGCGCCCATCTGCAAGATTCACTGATGGAGATCCAGAACGAGCTGGGCAACACCGTAATCATGATCACCCACGATGTGGACGAGGCTGTATTACTGTCGGATCGTATTGTGATGATGACTAACGGCCCGGCGGCCACCGTCGGTGAAATTCTTGATGTGAAGTTGCCGCGCCCGCGCAATCGCCTGGAACTGGCCGACAACGCCGAATACAACGGCTATCGTTCGGCGGTATTGCGCTTCCTCTACGAGAAGCAAAAAAAAATTGAACCTATCTCTGCCAAACGCGCCGAGAAACAAGTTGAACAAGGCGCACCTGCACAGGCCAAAAGCGTCGCATGATTTCGTAAGCAATTGCAGCCTCCCTGCTCTCCGGCGGTGCCTCACCGGCACTGTGGAGCTGGAATTGGTGCGAAAATATCCTCTGTTTGCCCCGGCTTGCCGGGGCTTTTTTATGCCCATTTTCCACATCTTTGCAGTTCTTTAGCACCTTAGGGCCTTGAAAAGATCAGGTTTTATACACTTTGCTCACTAAATGATTGGCACATTATTCATCATTGGTATATATTGTGCAGCATACTTAAAACCTATCAACTGTGACGGACCACTCACTTTTGGAAACAAGGTGCGAAGTCCATG
>JAGKWY010000126.1 GCA_021151625.1 Gammaproteobacteria bacterium
GTGGTAGCGGACGAAGTTCAACGCCTTGCGGAACGTTCCGCAGCAGCAACCAAGCAGATCGAAGCGCTGGTAAAAACCATTCAGAACGATACCAACGAAGCGGTAATTTCGATGGAACAAACCACCTCTGAAGTAGTTCGCGGTGCGCGCCTTGCACAGGATGCGGGTGTGGCGCTGGAAGAAATTGAAAACGTATCGAGCAGCTTGGCGGAATTGATCCAGAACATTTCGAACGCCGCGCGCCAACAAGCATCGTCTGCGGGTCACATCTCCAACACGATGAATGTTATTCAAGAGATTACCACCCAAACTTCCGCCGGTACCTCGGCCACTGCACAGTCGATTGGTAACCTCGCCGAAATGGCACTCGACCTGCGTGAATCCGTAGCCGGTTTCAAACTGCCAGAGGAAGACCTCTCCGATGCGCGCGCCAGCGCGGCACGCAAAGCTATGGCTACACCAGCGATGGACTTTGATAGCACCACCGAGGTAATCGATCTGGATGACGAACTATTGCCTGAAGACGATGTGTTCGCTCACACATCCAAAGCTTGATAAATATTGCCGCCAGCTAAGTTGGCGGCAATTTGATAAGTTCTGGCAACAAGCTCGCATCGCTCCACAAGCAAATTAGTCACTATGGCCTGGTCATTACGCACACTACCAACGCTCTCCGAAGACCAGTTCCTCCAGTGGGGAAAACTGCTAGAGGAGCGCACGGGTATCCAGTTGGTATTTCAGCAAAAGGCCTGGCTTGAATCACAAATCTATGCGCGCTTGCGCGATATGGGTTACAGCGATTACGACAGCTACTACCTGTTTGTAGCCGAAGAAAGTATTGACTCCAAACTGGAATGGGCGCGCCTGGTAGATCGCATCGCGGTTAAAGAAACCAGCTTTTTCCGCCATCGCGAATCCATTGAATATGTGCGCAACTACCTGCAACAGAAGATCAACAATCAGTCCTTGCACGATAGTTTTGATGTCTGGAGCCTGGGCTGCGCCACCGGTGAGGAAGCCTATTCTCTGGCCATGGTAGTAAATGATTGTTTTGAACTGGCGGCAATTAACCCCTACTACGGAATTACCGCCCTGGATATCAGCCCATCTGCGTTGGCAGCAGGCCGCAAGGCACGCTATAGCAAGCGCCGGGTAGAGCAGGTAAAGCTGGACGAAATAAAACGCTATCTACAAGTCTGTGCCGATGGCAGCTACGAAGTAGTCAGTAAATTGCGTGATCGCGTCTGCTTTACCCAAAGCAATATTATTAACGCGCGCCAGTTGCCGCAGGTGCAGGTGGATGTGATTTTCTGCCAAAACCTGTTGGTGTACTTCCGTCGCTGGCTGCGCCGGGATGTATTAAATGCACTGGTCGACCGACTAAAACCCGGTGGCTTATTGATTGTCGGCCTGGGCGAAGTGATGGATTGGGAACACCCGGATATGCAGCGCGCTAGCGATGACCAGGTACAGGCCTACATTCGCCAACCCTGACATCGACAACCAAAAGAACAGCTATAGCTAAAAGAACAATGCTAGAACCACAAATAAATAGCATAGGTCGCATTGAGCGAGACTAACGAGAGGACAGCTCTGCATGGCAGACAATCGCAATTTTGCCGCGTTGGATCAGTTTGCAGATGGTGGAGTTTTATGGCGCCGCTATGCTTGCCAGCGAGATGGAACAACTGACCCAGGCGATGATTGCCGGCAATGTCGCCAATGCCAGCGAAGCGCAAGAAGTCTTGATGCGCGCGATTTTGCAATTCCCGCTTTATCTGGATCAAGTCAAAGCCACCCGCAAAGACAACCCGCTGATTGTTCTGCCACTGTTGAACGACCTGCGTGCAGTGCGCGGTGAGAGCCTGCTGACCGATACCAAACTCTTTGTTCCCAACCTGACACCGGCCAAAAAAGTCAACGGTGCACGCCTGCCAGTTACCCAGGACAATGTGCAATTCCAGGCAATGGTGCTCAAGCTGCGCCAGATGTACCAGTACGCCGCCTCGGGTTTTATCCGCGGGGTTAACCCGGAAGAAAATCTGGCCTACCTGCATAAGGCCTTCTCGCGCCTACAAAAACTTACCCATGGTACAGCGAGGTTCGCGCTCTGGGACATCTGCCTGGCGCTGGTTGAAGCTATCGAAATTGATGCCATAGAAATGAGCGTGGCGGTAAAGAACCTGCTGCGCCAGTTGGATAAGGAAATCAAAGTCCTCGCTGTACACGGGGTCAAGGCGCTCAATAGCTTTACTAACGATGAGCTCATCAAAAACTTGCTCTACTACGTCGCACGCGCTGGCAAACACGCGCCCGGCTTTCCACCCAATTCCCAGCTGCAGCGCATTTACGAAACCTATCATCTGGAAGAGGCGCTGCTGGAAGGCAAGGAAACCGGCGATGACACCCAGGATATGCTTTCCGTGCCCGATGCTGACGCCATGCGCTCGGTAGTCGGTGCCTTAAAAGAAGAACTGAACCTGATTAAAAACAGTCTGGATGTGTGCCTGGCCGGTGGCGATACCCACGCCAGCCTGAGCGATGCACTGCCGATTGTTAAACGCGTGGCCGATACCATGGCTGTACTTGGCCTGGGCGATTTACGCAAGCGCATACTGGAACAGGGTGCGGCGCTGGAGCTGGTAGTTGAGTCCCACAGTACCCTGAGCGACGAGCAATTGTTGTCAGTTGCCAGCCAGATTATTTCCGTTGAAAATTCGCTCGATAGCCTGATCGAACCGGGTGGGCAAGACGCACACAATCTCGACGAAGCCGATATCACCCTGACCCGCGCCAAGGAGTCAGTATTGCGCGAAGCGCGCAATGGTCTGGAACATGCCAAAGACGCGATCATCGAATACATTGCCTCCCAGTGGAATCGCCAGCACCTGCACAGCGTACCCGCCACCCTGCGCGAGATTCGCGGCGGCCTGGAAATTATGCCGCTGCCGCGCCCGGCACGTATTTTGGGCGCCTGCGCTCGCTTTATTGAAGAGCAATTACTGGAGCAGGAAGCCACTCCGCAATGGGCAACCCTGGACACCCTGGCTGATGCAATTACCAGCGTTGAATACTATCTGGAACGCCTGAGCAGCGGCGGCCGCAAAGAAGAAAACGACCTGCTTCTGAGCGTTGCTGAAGAAAGCGTTGCCAGTCTGGGTTATGCCGTTGCCAAAACCAGTAAACCAGATACCGCTGAGGCAAGTAGCGAGTCCTACGCCGAAGAAGCAGTATTGGCAGCGGCCTACGGCGCCAGTGCTTACGCCGAAGCCACACCATCAGCAGAACCAGAGGTAGATGAATCCAGCCAACTGGAAGCTATCTATGCCCAGGCGGCACCGGCAGAAACCCAAATTCAGCACCCTGAATACGCGACCGCAGAAGTGGTTGTCGATGACGAAGAAATAGTGGCTGACGCGGAAGCTGACGAGCAGGAAGTGGAAGCCGTAATTGAGCCTTTGCCAGTTGCCGAGCTGGATGAAGTGGCTGGTGAAACCGATGAAACTTTGGTGGATGAGTCTGAGGACGAGGCTGTAGCAGAAGAGCCCAACCTGATCCCCACCAATAACGCCCCGGTTATCCAGCGCGAAAACAACGAAGACATAGATGATGAAATCATCGAAATCTTTATCGAAGAGGCCGGTGAAGTTACCGAAACCATTGGCGAGTACTTCCCGCAATGGGCGCAGAATTTTGCAGATAACGACTCGCTGATCGAATTCCGCCGCGCTTTCCACACCCTGAAAGGTAGTGGTCGTATGGTTGGCGCCAATGAAATTGGCGAGCTGGCCTGGTCCATTGAAAACATGCTCAACCGCGTGATTGACCACACCATAGTGGCGCAAGCGGTACACGTACACATCATTGAAAAAGTTCGCGGCCTGTTGCCGGATATGATTGCCGCCTTCCGCGACAACATTGCGAATCCCCATGCCGAGCTGGCAGAAACCTATCGCCAGCAAGCTCATTCGCTATCGCAAGGAGTTATTCCCGAGGCGCTGTTGAATGAGCTGGAAGTGGCGCCTGCTGGCCAGGCAAACGCCGCCCAACTGGTTGAGCAACTCGAACCAGCCGAAGTGCTGGACGAAGAGCCCTATGTGGCGGAAGAAGCTGAAGAACTTGAGCTGGAAGATGCAAGTGTTGAAGACCTGGTCGAGCCTGATCTACCGGTACTCGAACTGGAATCCACTGATGAAGAGCTCAGTTTTGCAGAGGTCACTGCGGAATCCCCGGCCGATGAACCGGTGATCGAGCTGATTGAAGAAGATACCAGTGCCGATGAGGCCGCTCTGGCTGAGGCCTATTCCGAGCAGCCGCTCAGCAGTATTACCTATAGCGAATCTGTCGATGAAGATATCGATATTGACGATCCCGATGCCCAACTGTGGGATATCTTCGGCGCCGAAGCTGTATATCACTTGCACATAGTGCAGCAATTTATCCAGCGGATGGAGGCGGAAGCCCCCATCTACGAGCCCCCCAGCGAAGAAATGCAGCGCGCCCTGCACACCCTTAAGGGTAGCGCACACATGGCCGAAGTCACTCCGGTTGCCGAATTGGCGACGCCGCTGGAGCGCTTTGTCAAAGAACTGCGCTCCTATCAGGTCAATATCAACGACGATATCCTGCAATTACTGCGCGATGCCGTCAGTTACACCCAGGTTGCCCTGCAGCAGATTGAAACTGGTGAAACCGTCGAGATTCCGCGCCTGCAACAATTTATCGCGCGCGTGCATGAACTGCGCGATATCCATGTAGCGCCGTTGGTCAGCCTGCAGGAAATGGACGAAATGGGCAAACGCCCGGTCGATCCCGAGTTACTCGCCATCTTTATGGCCGAGGAAATGAACCTGCTGTTGGATGCCGACAAGATCATCACCCAGTGGCAAGGCAACCCGACCGATACGGCACACCTGATTCCGGTAATGGACGAGTTGGGCAAGCTGACCCAGGCCGCCGCCCATGCTTATTTGCCCGCTATGGCGGAACTAGGTTCCAAGATTCACAACGTCTATGAGGCGATACTGGCCGGCCAGTTGCGCTGCTCACCGCGTATTTGCGACAGCCTGAATCAGGCCCATACCGCCCTGCTCGATATGGTCGATGCCATCGCCGCTGGCCAGAACCTGAACGGTATTCCAGAAGCAGTCAACGACTCGCTCGATGACCTGCTCAGTAACGAAGTAGTTACTATCACCAGCCTCGCCAGTGACCAGGTGCCGCAGTTTGAGGAAGATGTTCCCCTCATTGACCAACTGGTCGACGAGGTACCGCAAGCAATCGCTGCCAACAGCGACTTTGATGTCGATGCCCTGCCTACACTGGAGCTGGACGATGCCTATGTGTTGGAAGCGGATGAGCAAGAGCTTTCTGCAGAAGATGAAGAAATAGAGCTGACACCCATTTTGGTCGAAGCACCAGGCCTTGCCGACGATGAAACCCTGGAGCTGATTGAAGAAGTTGAACTGACGAACGATGTTCAAGATGAATCAATAGAGCTGGCCGAGATTGAACTGCTTGAAGAACCAGTCACGGATTACTCCATCGCCAGCCTTGCGGACGAGCCGCTGACGCTAGAGGAGCCGGTCGCTGCCGACGAGTTGCTGGAGCTGATTGAAGAACCCGCGCTGGTGGATGAGGTTGTCGAGCTGGATGAAATTATCGAGCTTGAAACACCTGCAAACTTTGACGTTGAAGCCGTTTCTGACTTTGCGACCCTGGATCTCGGCGATGCCATAGATCTGACCGAGGTCATTGCGCCTGACGAAGCGCTTGAGTTGGATGAACCTGTACAACTGGATGAAGTTATCGAGCTGGATTCCCCTGCCGTCTTTGCGGTTGAAGCAGCCTCCAACATTGAAACCCTGGATCTCAGCGATGCCATAGATCTGGCCGAAGCTATTGCGCCCGATGAAGCGCTGGAGCTGGACGAACCTGTACAACTAGGCGACGTTGTCGAGCTGATCGACGAAGATGCCTATGACTTTGACGATCAAATCCCGGAATTAACACTCGAAGCCGAAGCCGAAGCCGAAGCCGAAGCCGAAGCCGAACAAGATGATGTTGAGCTGCTCGAAGATGAGCAAGAAGAAGTCGATGAAGACTTCGATCCGGAAATTGTGGAGATCTTCCTCGAAGAAGCCGGCGAATTGCTCGAAGAAATCGATGGCGCGCTCAACGAGTGGCAAGACGACTGGAACAACACCGATTGCGTAGAGCAACTCAAGCGCTCATTGCACACCTTTAAAGGTGGTGCGCGTTTGGCCGGTTTGATGGATCTGGGCGACCTGTCGCACGACTTTGAAACTATCCTGATCGACATGGATGAGGATGCCGAGCTGGATCAATCCTTCTTCGGCCGTTTGCACAGCTATCAGGATCGCCTGCACTCCGGGGTTGAGCGCTCGCTCGCCCGCTTGAGCGGCGCAGATATTCCCGAACCAATCCAGACAAAAGCCAAGCCTGCCGCAGAACCACCAGTATTGGATAAGTATGTCAGCGTGGATGAAGTAGTCGCTGACATCGAATTTGTCGATGCTGAAGCTGCTGAAGATACAGATGCTGCAGATGCGGAAGAAGAACCAAATGATCTGGCAGCACCGGAGCCCAGCTTCAGCAAACCGCGCGTGGTGGTGGATAACACCCGCGAAGCCGCTCAACCTTTTACAACCGATGGCGCTCCGGTAGAAAAGCCCAATGTGCTGACCTTTGCACCCAAAGCCAAACCTGCAGCAACCAACACACCAACCATACCCGGCAGCGAATTTGGCAGTGTGCGCGGTGGCCCGGGCGGACCTGCACCCCAGGTACAACACTTGGCTGCACGTCGTACCGGCCCGCAAGAAGTGGTCAAGGTATCCGCCGAATTGCTGGAAGAGCTGGTAAACCTCGCCGGTGAAACCTCTATCAGCCGCGGCCGTATGGAACAGCAAGTGAGCGACCTGGGTGGTGCCATCGAAGAGATGGATTCCACCATCCAGCGTTTGCAGGAACAGCTGCGCCGTCTGGATATCGAAACCGAAGCTCAGGTATTGTTCCGTCAAGAGCAAATGGCGCAACACGAAGAATTCGACCCGCTGGAGATGGACCGCTACTCGCAATTGCAGCAGCTGTCGCGCTCGCTGATCGAGTCCGCGTCCGACCTGATGGACTTGAAATATACCCTCGCGGATAAAACCCGCGATACCGAAACCCTGTTGCTGCAACAGTCGCGTATTAACACCGACCTGCAGGAAGGCCTAATGCGTTCACGCATGGTGCCCTTCTCCCGTCTGGTGCCGCGCTTGCGCCGTATCGTCCGTCAGGCGGCAACCGAGCTGGGTAAAGAAGTAGATTTCGAACTGGATAACGTGGAAGGCGAACTGGACCGTACCGTTCTGGAACGCATGGTCGCACCACTCGAACACATGCTGCGTAATGCAGTGGACCACGGTATTGAAACACCGGACGAGCGTATCGCCGCCGGTAAAAATCCTAACGGCCGTATCCTCTTGACCCTGGGCCGCGAAGGTGGCGATGTAATTTTGCGGCTGGTCGATGATGGTCGCGGGATCAACCTGAAACGCGTGCGCGAAAAAGCGATTGAGCGCGGCCTGATGGCGGCCGATGCGCAGTTGGCCGATCAGGACGTAATCCAGTTTATCCTCCACGCCGGTTTCAGTACCGCCGAGAAAGTAACCCAAATTTCCGGCCGCGGTGTGGGCATGGACGTGGTGCACTCCGAGATCAAACAACTCGGCGGCGCCATGTTTATCGACTCCAACTGGGGTACCGGCACCGAATTTACCATCCGCCTGCCGTTTACCGTATCGGTGAACCGCGCGTTGATGGTGCAGATCGGCGACGATCTCTACGCAATCCCGCTCAATACTATCGAAGGTATTGTGCGCGTGAGCCCCTTTGAACTTGAACACTATTATCAGGACGAAAGCGCCCGCTTCGACTATGCCGGTGAGCAATATCTCGTCCGCTACCTCGGCACCCTGCTGGACTCCTCTGCCCAACCCAAACTGGATGGCCAGTTACTGCCACTCCCGGTAGTGCTGGTGCGCAGCACCGAACATACCGTTGCGCTGCAGGTAGATCGCCTGTTGGGCTCACGCGAAATCGTAGTGAAAACCCTCGGCGCCCAGTTCAGTGCTGTGCGCGGTGTTTCCGGTGCCACGGTAATGGGTGACGGTAACGTTGTGGTGATTCTGGATCTGCACGCGATGATCCGCGAGCAGCTGGCACTCGGTAACCAAAGTGCAATCCAGTTGGAACCGCTCAATGTATTGCCAATCGCCGAAGAAGACCAAAGCGAAAAAACCATTATGGTGGTGGACGATTCGGTAACCGTACGCAAGGTAACCGGCCGCTTCCTGGAGCGCGAAGGTTTCCGCGTGATCACCGCCAAAGACGGAGTAGAGGCGCTGCAATTGCTGCAGGATCATGTGCCGGATGTGATGTTACTCGACATCGAAATGCCGCGCATGGACGGTTTCGAAGTAGCCAAAAACGTACGCACCAGTTCGCGTCTGAAAGATCTGCCGATCATTATGATCACTTCGCGTACCGGTGAGAAACACCGCGAACGCGCCTTTAGCCTGGGCGTGAACAAATACATGGGTAAACCCTATCAGGAGGACCTGCTGCTCACCAATATCCACGAGCTGCTGAAAAAATAAGGCGCGATCATGCTTCGTCTGGGAATACTGGTCGATAGCGCAGCCAAGCAGCAGATACTGGCGCAGTTGATTGCCAAATCCGGTCACAAGCTGGCGCATCAACTGCTACTGGGCCAAGCCAGGTCACTCGTGGAAGATGAAAATCTGGATGCCTGGCTGGTGGATGTGGCTGAGGACTATGCCGACGAACTACAGCTGCTGGAAACTCTGTTCAGCCGCAGCCGGGTTCCGGTAATCCTGAGTGATAGCAGCGAATTTAGTGCGGGATCAGAAGAACACACTGCCTGGTTGCGCCGCACCAGCTTGCGTTTGCAGCGGTTGCGTGGCGATATCAACCTGCAGCAGGTAGAGCCCGCGAGCGAACTCTGGGTACTGGCGGCTTCCACCGGTGGCCCTGCGGCAGTAAAAAGATTTTTAGCAGCCCTGCCGGCCAACCTCGGCATCGCCTTTTTGTACGTACAACACATAGATGCCAACCAGGCCGTCACCCTGAACCGTATGATGACCAACGCCGGCAGTTACCCGGCATTGGTTGCCAGCCAGGGGCTGGTGCTGGAGGCCAACAGCCTGACGCTGATTACCGCCAAAGATCCAGTCGAATTGCTCGGCAATGGCACATTAATGGTTAACTATGGCCAAGCTTGGAAAGGCGATTACGCACCTTCCATTGACCAGGTAGCGGCCAACGCCGCGCAGATTTATCGCGAGCGCAGCGGTTTGATTATCTTTACCGGAATGGGCGATGATGGCGCCGCCAGCTGTCGCATCATGAAACAGGTGGGCGGGCAAGTCTGGGTGCAAAGGCCAGACGATTGCACCAGCGATTCCATGCCGGTGTCGGCATTAGCCACCGGTTGTGTCGGGTTGTCGGGCACGCCGGAATATCTGGCCAAAGCCCTGGCCAAACTGGTTGCCAAGCATCGCCTGACGCGAGGAGTGAGAGCCCCAATCAGGGTTATTAAAAACGCAGCGCCCTAAGCCGTCGCTACCATAATTGCAGTCACAGAATAAACACAGGAAACACCATGAGAGCGCCCCAACGCATAGAAAAGAAAATCGAAGAAGTGGCGAGCCTGCTAATCCCGCTGCAAGGGCGCATGCTGCTGGCAAGCTGGCGCGAGCAAACCATCCCCCTGCTCTCCTTTGAAGTGATGAATGGTGAGGAAAAGCCGGGCGTTGTCACCCGCTCCCGTTTTGCTGTAATCAACACCACTGGCCAGCATGATGCTCTGCCCTTTATCGCCATACTCACCCAGGGCCTGCCGCGTTTGGCGCGCGTGACTGAAGAAGAGATCACCGAGCGCGAAGACGCCGATAAAAAGCCCTTCGAACTAATGCATGTAAGTTGGGCCGGTGAAGAAGCCGTCATCCCCGACGTCGAAGCCATGGAGCGCGCGTTCCTCGACTATTTGCATCTGGATAACTAGGTTGCATTTGGAATAAGCAATGACCGCTATTACTGAACTACTTGTCGAGGATCTCATCCCCGGCACCGGCAAAGCCGTGGTCAAAGGTGCCCTCATCACCACCCACTACACCGGCTGGCTCGAAGACGGCACCGAATTCGATTCCTCCCACCGCAAAGGCAAACCTTTTCAATGTGTCATCGGCACCGGCCGCGTCATCAAAGGTTGGGACCAGGGCCTGATCGGCATGCAAGTCGGCGGCAAACGCAAACTGCAAGTCCCTGCGCACCTGGCTTATGGTGAACGCCAAATCGGCCCACTGATCAAACCCAATTCCAATCTGGTGTTTGAGATTGAATTGCTGGAAGTATTAACGCGGGATGATTAGCATTAAAAAACTAATTTCCTTTGCTACTAAAGTAGTAGCTAGCCGTTTTCTCACTATCCGAATAGGTTGACATTATATTAGCTTCAAAATCTTCTGAATATTTACTCATGATGAATCGACCAATATCTGAGCCTATCTTTAGCTGGCTAGATTTATCTTCAGCATAAAATTTAATTTCGCAAGTCGATGTTTTACATTTAATTGAACGTAACTCTTTATCCTGAAATTCAGTTGCTTCTGCAAATAATTTTTGAAGTTTTCGCTCCTGCTCGATGGCCCATACTTCATTGACAGACTCCTCAGCATATTTTTTTGGTAGTTGTGTAATTATTTTTGCTCGCGGTTCTTCAGTTTCTTTCATTTCGTTGGGAACTTCATTTTGATCATACGAAACACTATCGTCAGATAGCCCCATGCTTTTTGACGGTTTTTCTTCTTTAACAGCAATCCCTTCATATTTTTTTTGCTGGTCTGCCTTAATATATTCAATTTCTTTCTGTAACCTATTTTTTTCCTCTAACAATATTGTAAGTTCTTTATCTTTTACATCAGCAGCCACATTTGAGGATTTATTATTTTTATATTTATCACCCAAAAACCAACCTGATGTTAAAAACAATAATCCAGACACAGCTATCAATATAATTTTTTTCATTCCTGACACTCTTGAAAATGGTGAACTCAAAAGTTCACCATGAAAAAACAATCAACCAACACAAATTTCCCACCGTTGAATCATTGGTGGACCATATAGGTAATAAGTTGCCCATACTTCCCCATGACAATAGGTGGTTCCTAAATTTGTAACGTAGTCGTAGTCGTATGATGCTATTTTTTTATGCTCAATTACACGATTAGGTGGATCAGGGATATTTAACGCAAACACACTAGTTGAGAATGTAAAAAATATTGCAATTATTCCTGTAAGTAGCAATTTCATATAAATGTCCTATTAATTGATATTTTTTGCGCACTAAACACAAACTTAGTATAGTTGCCAAATTGATGTCGGTAAACTCACTCTAATAGGAAAAAATTGTGAAATTAATTTGTGGCGTTATTTTTGTTATTTGTATGTTTATTTTCGGATGGCAATTGGCACCATACAACACGCTGCAAGAACAGAAAAAAATGCACGAATACAATAAGGAGAATTTAAAAAAAGAAGTACATGCTTTACAAAAGGAAATTTCATATATAAAAAATGACGATTTGATAGAAAATGAAAAACTCAAAGAAGAATCTGTAAATTCAGGAAAAATGACGGATGAGGAAAATTTAATTAGACCAAACATTGAAGAGAAAATGAAAAGGCTTGCAGAGAATTATAAAAATATAAAAAATTACGACCTGTCCATAGCCACAAAAAATGCTTTTGAGGCAGAACCTCTGGAAAGTGAGTGGGCACAACCACGGGTCGAGGCATTACAAAATTTAATGTCTTCAGACCGGAGTTTTCAGGGTATCAATCTAAAAGGCATAGAGTGTAAATCAAAGCATTGTCGAATAGAAATTTTCAGTAACCAGCCATCCGACACCGATGGTATGACTTCCATTCTTAATAGGGTGATTGAAGAGAAAGCTAAATCGCTATTTATACCTTATACGGAACTTCAATATTCGCCCGAAGAAAAAACAACAACTATCTATTTAACAGATGATCCGAGCGCGTCTCTTTACTGAAAATCCCCCACAAATACTGCACCAAGCTAATTGCCGCAACTGGTGCAGTTTCTGTTATTAATACTCTTGGGCCGAGCATGAGTACGTTGAAATTTTTCGCTTGGCCTTGGATTATTCCGCTTTCCCTTAAACCGCCTTCTGGGCCAATTAACAAGCGAAACCTTTATGGCTATTGTTCAGCAGGAAGGGATTTTTTATCGCTGTGATGCAGGACACGACGGAGGTCGAAATCGACTTTTAGATAATCCGTCATCTGCAACGATAACCGGAAATCATTATTTTCCACTCCCATAATTGCGCTAATATCGCTGATCGTTTTTTTAATGTTTATTAAATTACTTCAGACATAATTATGACCACTTACACTCCTAACAAAAACTCCGCACAAGGAAAACGAGTCAATGTAGGTAATGTCGATATCTACTACGAAGAATTCGGAATTGGTAATCCGCTGGTGCTTTTGCATGGTTTTGGGGGTTGTACGCAGAATTGGTATCCGTTTGTTGATGAGTTCGCAAAACATTTTCGGTTAATTCTGGTGGATTTGCGCGGGCATGGTTATTCCACGAATCCCGATAATTTGTTTACACACAAAGCCGCCGCGCAAGATATTTTTCAATTGCTCGATCACTTGGAGATAAATTCTTTTTCTGCAATGGGAATGAGTAGTGGTGGTATGACGCTGTTACATATGGCGACCAGCCAACCCGAGCGGATTGAGGCGATGGTGTTAATTAGCGCAACGACGCATTTCCCCGAACAAGCCCGCGCCATAATGCGCAACGCATCATTGGCGACTATGCCGCGTCCGGTGCAAGAAATGTATCACGTCTGCGCAACGCGTGGCGATGAGCAGATTCAACAGTTAATTGCTCAATTCAACGCCTTGGCTGACAACTACGAAGATATGAATTTTACCGGGCAGGATTTAGCGCGCATTCGCGCCCGCACTTTGATTGTCCACGGCGACAGCGACCGTTTCTTTCCCACCGTGATTCCCCACAGCATGCACCGAACAATCCCCAATGCCGAATTGTGGCTAATCCCCGGCGGGGACCATGCCGTTATTTTTTATCCCGCAATTGCGTTTGCGGAAAAAGCCCTTGGGTTTTTGAATGGGAATTCTGAATCCTAATTTAGCGTTATTCTAATCGGTGAGGCTGTCATGTTGGGGTTCGTTCCTCACCCCAACCTACATTTAGTTGCGGATTATTTTTGAATTAAAAATCGCGAACTCTGCTTCTAACCGCTGCGCAATATCTATTTGGTTTCTTGCTCTTAGAATTTCGATTACGCACTCAGCGGTACACAAACCTCCATCCGGCTGGTTGCGCCTTAGCTGATACTGGGAAACAGTCTGGGTTTTAATGTGGGCTTTAGGCACGTCTTTTAAATAGGGGCTTTTATTAAACATTTTACGTGCTCCCTGCCAGGTCGCATCCAATAAAATAACATTGTCAAAGGCTGCGATTGGAGCGGCTTCGGTAGCTTCACTTTCCAGGGGATAAAGTAATACAGTTTTTTCACATCTGATCGCTTCCAGCACAGCTTCACTGGGTGTGTTTCTTTGCCAAACAACTCGCTCTACTATTTCCGGTGCAAGACTCGCTGCCAATGCACCCGTATTGGATGCGCGCAACAACTCGCGTTCATGTGTGAGTAGAAATATTTTCATCTCCGCTTCATCTTTAGTTTTTACCAAAATATGTCGCGCTAATGCCGATTGTCTCTTTGAATTCATAGTCTGGATTCTTGTTTTCTAATTATGGGCAGGTTAGCGCCCAGTTTTTTTGAATATCTCATTTATAACCTGCTAAAAATCCCCCCACAAATACTGCACCAAACTAATCGCAGCAACCGGTGCAGTTTCTGTTCTTAATACTCTTGGCCCAAGAGTTAATGCGTTGAAATTTTTTGCTTGCGCTTGCGCGATTTCACTTTCACTTAATCCGCCTTCGGGGCCGATTAACAAGCTAACACTTTGTGGCTTTTGTTCGACGGGAAGGGTTTCGCTGTCGCGGTGATGGAGAACAAAACGCAGGTCGGAATTTACGGTGGTTAACCAATCTGAAATTTGAATGGGTGCAGATAATTCCGGTAGTAAATTACGTTGGCATTGTTCACAGGCGCTGATAATAATTTGTTGCCAACGATCAATCAGTTTTTCCTGACGCTCGCCGCCAACTTTTACTTCGGTGCGCTCGGTAATCAGCGGTGTGATTTTGGTAACGCCGAGTTCAGTGGCTTTTTGCAAAACCCATTCGAAACGTTCGCCGCGCGAAATGCCGATGGCCAGTTCCAGTTGCAGTGGCGATTCGCGATTGTCGGCGGAGTGTTCGGCGATAGCGACAGTGACATGTTTCTTGCTCACTTCCTCAATCACCGCGGCGAACTCACCACCAGCGCCATTAAATAAAATTAATTCGCGTCCGGCTTGCATGCGCAGCACTTTGCTCAGGTGATGGGACGCTGCTTCTTCCAGTTGTACCAGCTCGCCGGTTACTAACGTTTGCTCAGTAAAAATTCGTGGGATACGCATGCTATTAGTGTTCGCTGTGAAGTTGTGCGTCGGCAGTGTCGTACGGCAGTGAAGATGAAATAAATAAACGCGCTGCACCTGTGTGTTCAGTTAACGCATCAGCCGCTAATAAAATCGCGCCTGTGGTCCAGGTGGTTTTTTCGCGTGGCCAAATTACCTGGTCGCGAAAATTAAATCCGGTCCAGTAGCCGCCGTCTTCATCCATAAACTGGTGTAACCAGCTAAATAAATTAACGGCTTTGGCATGCTCACCAGCAGCGAGTAACGCCAGCGTTAACTCGCAGGATTCAGCCACAGTTACCCAGGGTTCATCACTTACGCAACGACAACCTACATTGTTTTCTACAAAGGTATTCCATTTCATTTCTATGCGCTGTTGCGCAGCTTTGCCTTCCACAACACCGGTGAGAATGGGATAAAACCAATCCATGGAAAAACGGGTTTTTGGTTCCCAGGTGCGATCAAAACATTCGGGGTGATAACGCAATGTGCGGCCAAGCTTTTGGTGTGCATTGCGCCATTCATTTGCATCTAATCCCAATTGTTCCGCACATAAAATTGCACATTCGATACTTTTGTAAACGGAACTTGAAGCAGTCACTAATGCGTCTTTTTTTGCGCTGCCGTCTTCTGCTACCGCCCAATAGATTTCGCCAGTGGGTGATTGGTAGTGCAATACAAAATCAATCGCCTTTTTTACTGCCGGGAAAAATCGCTGTAAAAAAACGTCATCACCCGTTACTAAAAAGTAATGCCAAATGCCGGTGGCGATATAGGCAATAAAATTGGTTTCGCGATGATTTTTATCAACCGGTTGATCGTCCAGATAATTGGCCCACCAGCTGCCATCGTTTAACTGTTCTTGCACTAACCATTCATAGGCGCGCTGGGCTGCCGCATATTCACCACCAATGGTTAAACCCATAGCGGCTTCGATATGATCCCATGGATCGGCTTTACCACCGGAAAACCAGGGAATGCAGCCGTTCGCTAATTGCGTGCGCAAAATATAATTGATGGTGGGGCGCAGTAGCGACTCGGGGAAAAAACCTTTTGTAAGTAATAGATTTTTCATTGTGAATTTTCTTTCCTGAAATACATCACCACACTTTTTCCCATTATTGGATTCAATAATTTTTCCAGCGTTTGCGTAAGCCAGGGTTTTTCCATTAAATCCCATACCAGTAAACGGTGATAGGCTTTTATCAGCGGATTCGTGTCCTGGGTTTTCCACCAGAGGCATTTCATCCACCAAAAAGGAGAGTGCAGAGCGTGCGCCCAATGACGTTTATAAAATGCAAATGGCTGCTGTTCTATTTCACGCCGCAAATGTTTACCATTAAAAATACGGATATGGCCACCTTCTACTTGATAGTATTCCTCGCTTAGCCACCAGCAAATTTTTTCCGGCCAGGCGCGTGGTACCGTAATCGCGAGCAAACCGCCGGGTTTTAAAATTCGCGTTATCTCGGTCAACACGCCTTGATAATCCGGAATATGTTCCAGCACTTCACTGCAGATAATTTTATCGAAGCTGTTATCTGAAAACGGTAAACGAGTTGCGTCAGCCTGTTGCAAATAAAATTGTTTATGCGTCGACTCCTGCTTGAACGGCAAAAATCGTTCGCGACTGGTAAGTAAATCGCGATGGTTTAAATCTACACCTATAGCGGTAACATCTGCGTGCAAATACACATTGATGGCATGGCGGCCTTCACCGCAACCCAGATCCAATACATGGTCGCCGGTGACGAGCGGAAAATCATCGAAGTTAATCGTCAGCATAATTAACGACTGCCCTGCTGATTGAGCAGCTCGAAATAAAAAGCCTGCATTTTTTTGCCTACACAATCCCAGCTTAATTGCTGCAGAATATGTTCGCGACCGCGTTCGCCCAATTGCCTACGCAACTCTGCACTGCCAATTAATTCATGTAACGCATTAACCAGAGATTCCACATTACCTGCTTCAACCAAACGCGCGCCCTCACCCACCACTTCTGGCAAAGCGCCGCCATCGCTGCAAATTAATGGTACACCGCAAGCCATGGCTTCAGCGGCAGGCAAACCAAAACCTTCATACAGCGAAGGCACTATGGCAATAGCAGCGCGCGCGTATTCTTCAACTAATTCCTGATTGCTGATGCCGGATTTAAATTGCACCGCATCCAGTAATTGCAGGGCAGTTAATTCTTTTTGGGTATCGCCATCTTCTTTTAATTTACCAATCACCGTAAGTTGCAACTGCGGAAACCCGGTACGCAGCTGCGCCAGCGCACGCAATAAAATGCTGAGACCTTTCAAAGGCTGATCAGACGATGCGGTGGTAATTAATGCAAATTCGCGCCGGGAAATTTCTGGCAGGGGTTTGAAGATATTGGTATCCACCCCATTGGGAATCACCTGGATTTTTTCTGCAGGCCGCGCAAAAGCCTGTTCGATATCGTGTTGCGATTGCGCGGAAACCGTAATCACATGCTGCAACTCTTGCACAACTTTTTTCTGCATGGATAAAAAACTGTACCAGCGGTTAATTAACCAGCGCTGGCCTTTATCAGTTGCCGCAGCAAGTGCGAGATCGCGATCGCGCGTTATGGGGTGATGCACAGTAGCGACTACTTTTAGGCCGCGCTTTTGTAACGCAAGCAAACCATAAGCAAGGCACTGGTTGTCGTGGACAACATCGTAGTGAGGTGCGTGCCGTTTAAAATGTTTGACCAGCCGGCGACCAAAGCAGTAGGGCTCGCCAAAGGCGCCACTTAATTTACTCCACCACTCGTAAAAATCGCTGAAAGACAACAGATGTTGCAAACGCAGTGCGCGCGTGGGATTCGGGTGAGCGTATAAGTCCAGGCTGGGAATTTTGATAAGCCTAACGCGTGCATCCAACTCGGGATAAGGCGGACCGGAAATGACATCCACCTCATGTCCCAACTCGACTAAGGCTTTGCTCAAATAATGTAAATAGATTCCCTGCCCACCCACATGCGGATGACTGCGATAGCCGAGCAGTGCAATCCGCAAACGGCCCCACACTGGCAGTGTAGAAGCATGGCCGGTGTCCGTATCAACGCCAGCAGAATTGTCATGGGCTTCATAAGCCAGGGGCAAATAAGACATGGAACGCAATTACCTTATGGAATCCGCGCATTATAGGCGCAGCCGGTAACTGGCTCCATCATTAGCGTGCTGGCTTTATCATCCCGATTACCAACAGAGTTTTTCCGAGTGAGTTATCTGCAATTAATGCTCACGCTTGGCATCTACTTTTTTGTCGATTATCGCCAAAGCCACTCCGCCCACCAATAGCAGTACCAATACCGCAACCAAAGACGCCGTGCCGACTATGCCTGAAACTAACATGGTGATTTCTCCCGCGGGTTAATGCACTGATCTCAGTGCCACGGGGATAGCTTGCGCGTTCTGCGCTGGATGGATTTTGATTTCAATCAAGCTATTTTTTGCGCGGTTTGATCTGGCGCAAACATGAGCTTTTTGCCAATTCAGCTGTGATTCAACCAATAAAGCTCAGATTATGAAAACCGGGTGTACTGAAGGAACCGAGAATGAAAATAGCGGCTATTGTATTGACTCTGTTGCTGTCGGGATGCGCGCTCCTGCTTGAAACACCCTATCACTTCACCGGAGAACTTAAGCTTGAACACCAGGTAGATATTATGCTTGCCTACAAGCGTTTTTCTAATGGCCCACTGGATATCACCCTGCGCAAATCCAATGTCTCTCACGCGCTTAACGGATTGACTATGACGCAACATGGCAATGCTGTTGAATTAAAGCCCCCTCAAAGTACACCCCTGGTTTTCGGCAGCTTTGTTCTTGACCAGCAACTACTTGCCAGCCCATATCGCATAGAGGGCAATGTGCAGCGGCAATTAATCGCTCAACCACGATTGGTAACGGATACTGAAGCCTGTAGTTTCGCCGGCTTCTGTGATGTGGAAGAAACTATTGAAGAAACAATTTGCGCGGAAGAGTCGGCATCACCTCACGATCATTCCAAACTCCACAGCCACCAATCGGAAAACTGCGAAACCAAAAAAACAACCGTCACTAAAAACACCTGGGTTCACGATTGCCCCGGCGAGAAGCCCATTGAAATTACGCTGCAGCCGGCGCGCTACCAACTAACGCTGGCAATCTATTCAGCTGACAGGGAAGACCTGCTGATTGGAACCTATCAGGGTCAAACCCAAGTGAAAGATGAACAAATTAGTAAACGTGATGCGGGCACTTGTGAAGCTGTCGATTAGCATCCAAACCGCTGAGATGGTGAAAATAAAAACCGGGCTAAAGTGCCCGGTTTTTTATTCGCCCTTACTCACTGAATGCTTAGTGTTCGCGGGTAGGCGCCAGGCGGTTTTCTACGATTGAGAGAACAAAGCCAATTACGATGGTGAGGGCAAATACACCGATTAACAGGCCCGGGCCGATGATTGCTGATGTCGACATGATTATTGCTCCAGTAAGTCTTGGCGATAGCTGCCAGTGATTAAGTACAACGGATTACAAACCATCCGCGTTAAAGGTTTTCATTACATAATCCACACGCTGCTCGGCCGTGCGGTGCATACGTTCTTTCAGGGACTCAATATGACGCAAGCGCGGTAGCAGGCCGCGACCATTGGCAACTTGAATTGCCAGCCCCGGGCGAGCATTTAACTCCAGAAGTTGCGCGCCGCGGGTTTTATCCAGTACCAGGTCGGTACCTATATAGCCCAGACCAGTCATTTCATAGCATTTGGAAGCGAGTAGCAACCAGTTGCGCCAGTCGGCGATCTGGATTTCCTTCAGCTCACGCTTGGTGTCCGGGTGATGGGTTACCGGTTTGGAGTGCTGCACGGCGTTAAGCGCGCGACCAGTGGCTATATCCAGCCCCACACCCACGGCACCCTGGTGCAGGTTGGCCTTGCCATCGGACTTGTGGGTCGCGAGGCGCAGCATGGCCATCACCGGGTAGCCTTTGAAGATGATGATGCGGATGTCCGGCACGCCTTCGTAGGAATAATCCTTGAAGTAGTCATCGAACTGGATCAGGTCTTCCACAATCACCACATCCGGCTTGCCGCCCAGAGAATACAACCCCGCAAGAGCGTTGGTCATATGGCGCTTGATATCTTCGATGGTGATTTCCACGCCCGAGGACTTAATGAACTTGTCGCCGCGACGGCCAATGATCACCAGAATTCCCTTGCCGCCTGACCCTTTGGCCGGTTTTATCGCAAAGGCTTCCAGCGCCATTAACTTGTCTTCGATGTGGGCAATTTCATGCTGGACGTTGACCACAAAGAACAGCTTGGGTGTAGCCACCTCATATTCTTCCGCCAGCAACTTGGTTTTGAGCTTGTTATCCACCAGAGGGAACAGGCTGCGCGGGTTGTAGGCGGCGATAAAGTCGTGGTTGCGGCAGTTCATCCCCAAAATGCCCAGGCGCTTGAGGCGCCAGGGGCTGACCCAGGAACTCCACCAGCGTTTTATGCCCGATGGCGCTGCCGGCTTGGCTACTGGTGCAGTAGCCGGAGCTGATGTAGAGGGGGAGGCCTCACTCATGACTCGGCTCCCTTTTTCTCAACATTGCCCTTCTCAACATTGTCCACCATGGCACGGAAGCGGCGCAGTTCGGACAGTTTGTAGCCGGTGTATTGACCCATCAGCATAATCAAGGCCAGTGCCACCAAATTCAGTTCGGGGAAGTTAAAGGTCAGGTGCCCCACCAGCGACAACTGCATCAGCGCATAGGCCAGCACCGCTACCAATAAACTGCCGCCGCCCTGCACCATCACCTCTTTGGGGCCTTCTTCTTCCCAGAGGATGGACATACGCTCGATGGTCCAGGCGATGATGATCATGGGGAAGAAGGTGATGGTCATACCGGTGTTAAAGCCCATCTGGTAGCCGATCAGGCTGAGCGCGGAAATGATAAAGATCACCAGCACCACCAGCGTTGCAATCCGCGATATCAGCAGCAGGTTTAGCCGCGATAAGTAGGTGCGCAATACCAGGCCCATAGCCACTACCGTCACAAAACTCACCACCCCCAGAACCAGTGACGTCTGCAAGAAGGCCATGGCAATCAGGATAGGCATAAAGGTGCCCGAGGTTTTCAGGCCGATGATAATGCGCATAAACACCACCACCAGCGCGCCCATAGGCAACAGCAGCAGCAGTTTGAACATGCTTTGTTCTTCAATTGGCAAATGCTGGATGCTGAGCACGCTAAACGCGCTTTCCTTGTATTGGGCTTTGATCAAATCCAGTGCCGGTACTGTCTGGTGGATCATGGAGAAGCTCACGCGCGAGCGATTGCCACCGGCTACATCGAGGATTGATTCACCGCCGGTATGCCAGAGCAGCAGGTTTTCCGGTACTCCCTGCTCACCGGTGGCGGGGTTAAACAGCACCCACTCTTTGCCATCGTAAACCTGTACCAAGCGGGAGAGGCTCTGGTGACGACGGGCATCTTCCAGATACAAACCCAGCGCCGGGCGCGCCGGAATTCCCGCCTGATTGACCAGCTTCTCGATCAACGCCGAGCGATCGGTCTGCGCCGATAACAACAGGGCCGCGTTTTGATCCAGGTTGTCGTTATTGAACTGCTTGATCAATTCGCGCGTCAGGCTTTGCGGGTTGCTGGATCTGGCCAGCGCGGTATCCAGCACCTGCTGGGCCGCAGTTTCCTGTGAGGGACCATCCCAATCCACATGGGCTGCTTGCGGTTGCTCCAACTGTGTAGCTACCGCCACCTCATCCTGCACATCAATAAACTGGGTTTTGTAATAGATAGTCTGCGGCCCCAAGGCCTCGCGCTTGGACCACTCGCCACGGCGCACCGCATTTTCAGTCACTACCGAGTAACCGTAACCGGGAGCTGCCGCCTGCTCACTAAAACTGCGGAAACCGGGCGGGTTGTCTGGCAAGCCCAGACGCGCCGTAATGGGTTCGCCAGTAGCATCAAAATCGATGCGCGCTTCAATCAGCCATACGGGTTTTTGCACGCCGGGGGTAAAGGGAATTTCCATTTGCACATGGCGCATCCAGGCGGTGATCAAGCCAAACAGGGCCAGTATGCCGATAATGGTGTAAAAGGGGGCGCGAGAGGGTTTCTTCATGGGTGTTCTTCCTGGGTGGCTGGCACTCGGGCCAGCCCATTTAAGCAAACTTATACACAAACCGGGTTATGCAACGCTGGTGCTGCACACTCAGTTCTTGGCAGTGGTATCGTTTTTTGCAGTCGCGTCATTGCGCTGCAGGGGGGCGAGGTTGTTGCCGCTCACATCCACCAGCATCACATCGCGCAACAGGTTGCGGCCGATCAAGATCGGGAATTCGGAGCTGCTGCGATCCGCCAGAATAAACTCACCCTTCTGGCTCAACTTGCCGATGGTAAAGCGGATTTCCACCACCGGGCGACGATCCGGCGTGGGGTTGGCGCTCTGCACGGTTTGAAAACGCAAGCGTTTGCGCTCCAGCACATGGGGCTCTTTGGTGTCCGGGTTGTAGATGGTGAAGCGCACCCACTCTTCGCCGTTGCGCTCAAACATCTGGATATTGCGCGCATCTATCACCGAATTGGCCACATTAGTGCTGATACGGGCATTCATCACCACATTCAGGCCAGCGATTAACGCCTGTTCACGCAAACCGACGATTTGTTTGTCAGTTTGTAATTGTTCGCGCGGACCGGGTTTCTTGGTCGATTCGGCCACAGGTGCTGGGCAATCTACCTTGGGCGCCGGGCGCTCCACTACTTGCGGGCGGGCATCCAGCGCTTTTTGCTGAGCGGCCAATTGCGTTTGCACCTGTTGCAATTGGGTCAGAATCTGTCCCTGCTGCTGGGTGACTTGCTCGGCATGAGCTTGATGCTGGGCAATACACTGCTGGGCACCGACCAACTCGGCCTGGGTTTGCTGGTGTACTTTGGCTTGGTTGGTACAGGCACTGAGCGCTGTCACGGCTAAGGCCATCAGACTCAATTTATAGAAAACGCGATTTGCAGAGGTATTTTTCATCACAACAACCGGGGCTATCACAGGAGTGAAATGGTTATAACTATCACGGAAGTGAATTGGTTATAAAAAGTTAAGTGGACTAATTGTACGCTATAAATGGCGGCATCTGCATCCATCACCACTATTTTGAACCCGCCGGGAACACGCTCGGCATAGCAGGAACAGACTGCGCAGCCAGTGCGCTGGATCAACCCCTGCACCAGGGTCATGGTCAGCGCAGGCTGGCCCATAAAGGGCGCCACTTCACCGCCGGCATCTTTGGCCGGCACCTGGTCGGGCAGGATTCCCACAATAGTGCCACCCTGCAGGGCTTTGAACAGCATCATCACCCCTTTGCGATTGGTCGGCGCCATGGTGATGTTCAATTTGCTGCGCCCGGCCAACACCAACTCATCCATTTTGGGATTTTCCAGCGGCTGGTACATGGCGGTGAGATTCGCCACGCTGGCCAGATAAGGTGCCACCACTTCCCAATTGCCGTGGTGCGGGGCCAAAACCAATACACCCTTGCCGGCCGCCAGCTTGGCGCGCAGCAATTCATCACCTTCTTTGGCGACAATATTGCTGTCCAGCCAGGCCCAGGAATTGCGCCAGATAGCACCCGCTTCCATGGCGGTTTTTGCGGTTTCTTGCAGGCTCTGCTTGCTCAGGGCGATTTGCTCGGCGGGGGTCAACTCGGGAAAACACAAGGCAATATTGGTGCGTGTCACCTTGGCCGAGCGGCCGTTCATCCACCAGACAACACGGCCAATGGTACTGCCGATACTGCGCAACAGGCCCAGCGGCAGCTGCGCCATGGCTTTTACCAGCAAGGGGGCCAGGTGGTTTTTCATGAACAGGCAACTCACAGAAAAAAGTGCGCGCAGCTTACCGGAAATTGTCCGCCAACTGAACGCCCGTCATCGCCATTCATTGGCTTGCGCGCTAGAGTAAAACTACGCCCTCACAGCGAGTCAGCAAAATGCAACCTGTACACACCGCCTGGTTGGTATTTTTAATTCCCCTGCTGATAGTCCACGCCGTCTGGCTGTGGAGCACCGGGCTGGGAGTGATCGACCAATGCCTGCCCTACTGGAGCGGCTGTGTTTCCATCAGCAAGGCAGCGCGTTCCAGCGATGCGCTCTTTTTATTTCGCGCAGGTACGATTCTCAACGCCGCCCTGCTCATACATTTCTGGCTGTTAGTGCGCCAGTGGCTAGCACTTTACCAGGTGCGCACTTTGGCCCTGCCAATACTCGGCATAATTGCCGCTTTGTTTCTGGTGCTCTACGCCAATTTTCTTGGGACTCAAGGCGAGTTTTACCAACTGCTGCGTCGCTACGGCGTGACAATATATTTTGCTTTTACTGTGCTTGCGCAAATGCTGCTGGTACGCCAAATATTGCACTTGCGACTCAAAGTCGGCGCACATTTAGTTCAGATAAAACTCTGGTTATGTGTATGGCTGTTAGCGCTGGGAATTATCAGCGTGCTCTGCAATGCACTGCTTGAAGGAGATACCAAAGACCGCTGGGAAAATATTATCGAGTGGCATTTCGCCCTGGGGATGAACAGCTACTTTTTATTGATCGCACTACTGTGGAAAAAATTGGGTTTTCACACTCGCGCAGCACAAAATCACAACCAGTAAAAACGACTCGCAAAAACTCTGTGTGCAAAATTGCCTGAAAAAAATCCACTCGTAAAAATTGCTTGTAGAAAACTGCTCGTAAAAAAAGGAAAGCAGGCTCAGGAGTAAGCCTGCTTTCAAGCTGGTTGTAGAACATTGGAGTGTGAACTAGTGAACTTTTACCGCAGAAAAAATATCGGCAAAGGTTAATTCTTTTTCAATTTTCACCGGCGTATGCAAACGGCGGGAAATATCGCGCGATGACACTATGCCGCGAATATGGTGTGCATCCTGATCCACCACCAACAAGTATTCCTGATGGGTTCTTTTCAGGGTGGACACAACATCGGCCACTGTTGCACGTTTATATTGCTCATAATCAATCGCGCTAATTTGACTGCGGCTGTGCATTAAATCACGCACTAATAATTCATCGCGCTTGATGTGCAGGGCCATTTGTTTAAGCAGCATATTGTGCTCGGCCAAATCGTCCAGGCTAATAACACCGACAAATTCTTTTTTGTCATCAACCACCAGTTTAATTTCCACATCTTCTGCGCGCATCACTTCCAGCGCTTCCGAGGCTTCCAGGTGGCTATCCACCATATGGGGTTTATGGCTGCGAAAATCAGTGAGTATGGCCAGGGCAGAAGTGCTGCCCTGAATATCTTCAAATTCTTCTGGTTGTACCAGGTGGTCGTTAGCAGCCAACGCAAACACATTCAAATTCTTCATAACAAGCCCCGTAAAAATTAATCACATCAGGGGGGAGAAGAGATTGCTCACCTGAACCTACTACTGCGAATTCGTCGCTGTCTCTTCGCTCACTCTGTGATTACAACATAGGCCTGTCAGCGCCTGATTAAAACCCGTCCACACCGGCTTTTACGCCCGATTTACTCCCTGTTTACGACGGGTTTACTCGGCGGGGTTTTGACGCGTAAATTTTCCGTTTAACGGCCAAGCATTCGACGCAAGGTCTGATCCTTATCAAAGACATGATGTTTCAGGGCGCCGGCGATATGCAGGACTATGGCCGCAATCAGGATATAACCCAGCCAGTGGTGAATCGCCTCACCCAACCCGCTCAAGCCAGCATGGAAGGGTTCGGTTTGACCCGTTTCAGGATTCTTGTTGCCCGGAATCAACACCCAGCCAAATACTTTCACTCCATAACCGCCCAAACCGGAATACATCATTCCCGAAATCGGCATCAGCAGCGTGCTCGCAATCAACACCCAATGAGTCAGCTGCGCCAGGCGATGCTCAAGTGCCGGGTACGCCCGCACCGGCACCGGCCAACCGTTTTTCACCCGCCACCAGATACGCACCAGCACAAACGCCAGAATCACCACCCCGAAACTCTTGTGCCAGTCGTAGAGCGGGTAGTACTCATAGGTGGACATATACAGGCCAACGCCGACGAGCCCAATCATGGTGAGGGCAATAATCCAGTGGAGGAAAATAGTCAGCGCGCTTAGTTTTTGGTGGTTATCCATAGGAATTCCTTGGGTTGATGTAATTATTAAAATGCACAAACACGGTTGTGTATGCCGATTGGCGACTATTGGTCAGCTACGAATTTTTCTCGTTCCCAGGTTTTACAGATCCTTACCCAATAGCAAATGTTATAAGCGGATGGATCAATTTTTGATAAGACAAATGGTATATTTCGCGCCACTGCTACACAGCAGTTCTAACACCATTATAAATTCCTGATAAATGGAGCTTACCATGCTTAAAAAACTCGCCCGCACCCTGGGCCTAGCCACACTTTTACTCTCCGCCACCTCTCAAGCACTTCCTATTGTTCAGGCTGATGCTTTTGTAGCTGGCGACAACAAAGCCACGCTGGAAACCTCTACCGGATTGGTGTGGATGGATTTTGGAGTTAATTCTCACCTCTCCTATGATCACGTGCTTTATTTGCTACCTACCGAATTCGCTGGTTGGCGCCTGCCTACAGCGGCCGAGGTCGACAATCTTTGGACTTCATTATTTGGCAGCCTGCCAGAATGGAATCGCTTTAGCCCGGACTTCGGCTATATGTCGAGCCAGGCACAGGATGATTATTTCAATTCCGTCTTCACTGTGTTCGGCAATAACCCCGATGCCTATTTTGAATCGCGTGACGCCGATGGAAATATCATCGACGCCTGGACCAGTAAAAGTTTGTTCGGGGTATTTAAGAACGAATCTGGTGTATCTGGTTTCGTGAGCGCAGAGAGCCCATACGACGATATACACTCAAGCACCGCCATGTATATCGAATTAGCAGGTACGGATGTATCCGGCTGGTTTGGCACCTTACTGGTAAAAGATAGCGTTGCAACAGTTCCCGAACCAAGCCCTGCCTTCTTGTTGTTACTCGCCATAGCTGCACTGGCAGTCCGCAATCGCCGCGTACACTGATCGCCACAATAAACACCGCCCAACGGGCGGTGTTTATTCAATCCACTCCTATTTTCCCACTCATTGCCAGTTATCGATGTAAGTCACTGCCCTTCCTGTTGATTCTCCCGCTATAATCGCCGCATTTTTTACATCACATATCCATCATTTCGACCAACTTTTACCAATCAGGTCTGCCATGTCTGAAAAACGTTATGACGTAAGCACCTTTCAGGGTTTGATTCTCGCCCTGCAAGATTACTGGGCGCGCCAAGGCTGCGTGATTTTGCAACCGCTTGACCTCGAAGTCGGCGCCGGTACTTTCCACCCTGCGACTTTCCTGCGCGCCATAGGCCCGGAAACCTGGAATACCGCCTACGTGCAGCCCTGCCGCCGCCCGAAAGACGGCCGCTACGGTGAAAACCCCAACCGCTTGCAGCATTACTATCAATTCCAGGTGGCGATGAAGCCATCGCCGGAAAACATTCAGGATCTGTATTTAGGCTCGCTGCGCGAAATGGGCATCGACACCAACGTGCACGATATCCGTTTTGTGGAAGACAACTGGGAATCACCCACGCTCGGCGCCTGGGGTCTAGGTTGGGAAGTTTGGTTGAACGGTATGGAAGTAACGCAATTTACTTACTTCCAACAAGTGGGTGGCCTCGAGTGCTTCCCGGTGACCGGTGAAATCACCTACGGTATCGAGCGTATCGCCATGTACCTGCAAGGTGTGGATTCGATTTTTGATCTGGTGTGGACCATCAACCCGAACGGCGACAAAGTGACCTACGGCGATGTGTTCCATCAAAACGAAGTGGAACAATCCACTTACAACTTTGAAGAAGCCGACACCGCATTTTTGTTCAACAATTTCGATTTCTACGAAAAAGAAAGCCAGCGCTTGATGGAAAAAAACCTGCCGCTGCCCGCGTACGAAATGGTGATGAAAGCCTCCCATGCATTTAACTTGCTCGATGCACGCCACGCAATTTCCGTTACCGAGCGCCAGCGTTTTATTTTGCGCGTGCGCACTTTATCGCGCGCTGTTGCGCAAGCCTATTACGATAGCCGCAAAGCCCTCGGCTTCCCACTTGCACCTGAAGCACTACGAGCAGAGCTGCTCGCCGCAATTGCGGAGGAAAAATAATGTCTGCTGATTTTTTAGTTGAGCTGGGAACCGAAGAGTTACCGCCAAAAGCATTGAAAAATTTGATGGCATCGTTTGCCGAAACCATCGAGAACAATTTGAAAGCGACAGAATTATCGTTCACCGCCATCAAACCTTTTGCTGCTCCACGTCGCTTAGCGGTATTGGTAGAAAATCTGGCAAGCGAAACCCCATCCAAAGAATTGGTTGTCTGGGGTCCACCAGCGGCCATCGCCTTTGATAAAGAAGGCCAACCGACCAAAGCGGCACTCGCATTTGCCGAAAAAAATGGTATCGCTGCGTCTGAATTAAACGCAGAAAACGATGGCAAAGCTGAAAAATTAGTCGCACGCATCAGTACTACCGGTAAAAAAACCGTTGAGCTGCTCGAAGCAGTCGTCAGCGATGCACTCGCAAAATTGCCGATTGCAAAACGCATGAAATGGGGCGCAAAGCGCGAAGAGTTTGTTCGCCCGGTGCACTGGTTGGTAATGCTATTTGGTAGCGATGTAGTCGATGCAAAAATTTTGGGCTTAACCGCTGGTCGTACCAGCCGTGGTCATCGCTTCCATTACAACAACACCATCGAATTGGCTAACGCCCGCGATTACGCAGCCACATTGAAAAACACCGGTTACGTAGTTGCCGATTTTGCCGAGCGCAGCGCGACAATTGTGCAACAAGTTGAAGCCGAAGCGAAAAAAGTGGGCGGCGTAGCCGTTATCGATTCTTCGTTGCTCGATGAAGTTACCGCACTGGTTGAATGGCCGGTAGCACTCACCGGTAAATTCGAAGAACGCTTCCTTGCAGTTCCGTCTGAAGCATTGATTGCTTCTATGAAAGAACACCAAAAATATTTCCACGTGGTAGATGCTAACGGCAAATTGAAAAACAACTTCATCACCGTAGCCAATATCCAAAGTAAAGATGCAGCGCAAATCATCAACGGTAACGAGCGTGTAATTCGCCCACGTTTGTCCGATGCCGCCTTCTTCTTTGAAACCGATAAAAAAACCACACTGGCGTCATTGCGCGAGCGTTTAAAAACGATCGTGTTCCAAGCGCAGCTTGGAACTATCTACGATAAAACCGAACGAGTTGCTGGTCTCGCAAAATTAATCGCCGGTAAATTAAACGCCGACGCTGCATCTGCTGAGCGCGCCGCACAATTGTGTAAGTCTGATCTCGTTACCAATATGGTTGGCGAGTTTGACGATATGCAAGGTATCGCCGGTTATTACTATGCAGTGAACGATGGCGAAAATGCCGAAGTCGCCGCGGCGATGAACGAACAATATCTGCCACGCTTTGCTGGCGACCAATTACCGGCAACGACTACCGGTGCGATTATCGCATTGGCGGACCGCCTTGATACCATCAGCGGTATTTTTGGTATTGGACAACAGCCAACCGGTTCAAAAGATCCGTTCGCATTGCGTCGTGCGAGCATCGCGGTATTACGCATTCTGGTGGAAAAAAATCTCGCGCTCGATTTGCGTGAATTACTGACCTTCGCCAAAAGCCAACACAGCAACCTCACTGTTGGCGATGAATTGGTTGAGCAAGTATTGGCTTATATGCTGGAGCGTTTCCGCGCCTTCTTTGAAGATGCAAATATTCCTGCTGAAGTTTTCCAATCGGTAACCGCAAAACAGTTGTCGCAACCTTTGGATATTAACCAGCGCGTACTCGCAGTGAATGAATTCAGCAAGCTGCCACAGGCGCAAGCATTGGCTGCGGCTAACAAGCGTGTATCCAATATTCTCGCTAAACAAAATGCAGCTGTGAGCACTGAAGTTAACTCAGCACTGTTGCAAGAAGATGCCGAGAAAAATCTGGCGCAAGCTGTCAGTGCAAAAGCTGCCGTTGTTGCACCACTATTTGCTGCGCGCGAATATACCAAAGCGCTGGCTGCACTCGCCGACTTGCAACCCACTGTCGATGCGTTCTTTGATAGCGTAATGGTGATGTGCGACGATCAGGCGCTGCAACAAAACCGCTTGGCGTTGTTATCCAAATTGCGCGGATTGTTTTTGGAAGTCGCGGATATTTCGTATTTGGTTCCGGCCAAAAATTGATATGGAAAAGGGCGTGATAAATCACGCCCCCTACAGGGTGTACGTAGGGGCGCAATTTATTGCGCCCTAACAATTCGTCCTGGCAATTGCACCCTAATTATTGATCCCTGTTTATTTCGGTATCTTGATCAAGCATATCCATTAATTTGGTTAATCCATGAAACTAATTATCCTCGACCGCGATGGCGTTATTAATCAGGATCGCGATGACTACGTAAAATCGGCGGATGAATGCATTCCGATTGAAGGCAGTATTGACGCACTTGTGCGCTTGAATAAAGCCGGCTTTACGGTGGTAATTGCCACCAACCAGGCTGGGCTTGCGCGCGGCAAATTCGAGTTGGAAGACCTGGAAGCCATGCACGCCAAAATCACCAAGCTGGTGGAAGAAAAAGGTGGCGAGATAGGTGCAATTTTTTATTGCCCGCATCACCCGGATGAAAATTGCAAATGCCGCAAACCCAAACCGGGCATGCTGGATGCAATTGAAGCTGAATTTAATACCTCAGTAGAAAGCAGTTATTTTATTGGCGACAGCCTGCGCGATTTGCAAGCGGCAATTCAAAAAGCCTGCAAACCCATTTTAGTACTCACTGGCAATGGCGTGCGCACCCAGGCGCAATTGGCAGTGCCGGGTTTGCAAACCGACGCTCCGCTGATGGAGCCCGAACAAGTGCAGGTTTTTGAAAATCTGGCGGCAGCGGCAACTTTTGTAATCGCCAACGAGCCACAGCAATAACGGATTTTAATGTGCTAAAACTTCGCAGTTTAATTTTTGCCATCGGCTACAACATCACCAGCGCATTGGCTGGGTTAATTGCGGTAATTATCTGGCCAATTTTCCCCTACAGCTGGCGCTGGCGAATAGTGACCTGCTGGAATCGCTTTGTGATGTTCTGGATTTGGTTGTGTTGTGGTGTGCGTTTTGAAATTATCGGCAACAAACACGCTGATCAATTTCCCTGCGTGGTGATGGCCAAACACCAAAGCACCTGGGAAACCATGTTCCTGCAATATTACTTTGGCCCGGTTAGTACCATCCTTAAAAAAGAATTGTTGACCATTCCTTTCTTTGGTTGGGGCCTTGCAAGTTTGCGTCCAATCGCCATTGACCGTAGCAGCCCGGTACAAGCACTCAAAGAGATTAAGAAGAAAGGTATTGAACGTTTGCAACAGGGCAATAATTTTTTAATTTTCCCTGAAGGCACGCGCACACCGGTCGGCCAGGTTGGCAGTTACGCGCGCAGCGGTGCTGATATCGCCATTAGTGCCGGTGTCCCCATTATTGCTGTCGCGCACAATGCAGGCGAATGCTGGCCACACAAGCATTTTATTAAATATCCAGGCACTATTCGTGTAGTGATCAGTGACCCCTTTGCAACCGAAGGAAAAGATCGCAAACAATTAACGGAAGATGTAAAAAACTGGATTGAGAGTGAAATTGAAAAAATGCCGCCCGCGCGTAAAGATGGGGTACGGGTAGTAACTACCTCGGTTGAAGTGACGGAACTTAAATAAGTACAAATTTATTACCGGTTTAATAAAAACCCCCGATTATTTAACCATAATCGGGGGTTTTTATTTTGCGGGCTCTTCAATGCCAGATTTATTTCATCTGTTACTTGTAAACACGGTGGCTTGTGCAATTTCCTTCCGCTGTTGCCTGCGCAGAGCTAAGACTACAACTCTGACTTGTCTGCGTACGATACTGCCAATAGGGAACGGTATAGGTGTAGTTGGTTTGCACAACTTTTACTGCCTGTGGGCCACTGCTACCACTGCAGTTAAGGTAATAGGTATCAACTGTCACTCCGTTAGTGGTTGCACCATTAGGCACATTGTTTGGACCGTAGTTGTTTGAACTTCCCAATACCCAACCACATCCCGGTTTCATGTAACTGCCATAAGATCCTGCCAGAGCAATATCTTCTGCCATAGCGTGTGAGGAAAAGGCAACTACAGAAACAATTCCAGCAGCAAGCTTTACTATATTTTTGGTCGTTAGCATTTTCATCTATTAGCTCCTTTATTTTGTGGCCATTGACATTAATGGCGTTTCTTATACTAGATCCAACGCTCTTATTTGCAACAATGATCCATGCGACACAAGCACTTTATTTTCATTAATGAATAATTAGTCGAAACATTATTAATAGACGATTTCTTTAGTGGATTTGCGCTTAATTTTCTTAAGGAGATACCAATTTTAGTAAGAAAAAAATCCCCGCTTTTGCGGGGATTTTTTATGGCAGTTACAACACGGATCAATCATTGCACTTGTTTATCTAATTCCTTATCCCAGGGCGGCGTTTCTTTAAAAGCATTGGCGAGAAAATCAATCATCACTCGCACCTTTGCACTCAAATGCCGACGACTTGGATAAAGCGC
>JAGKWY010000127.1 GCA_021151625.1 Gammaproteobacteria bacterium
GCTGTTACCTGTTGCGCCGGTCACACCCATGTCGAACTGGACGTTTTTGCCCAGCTGCGCCACCTGGTTGCCGTTGGCATATGTATAGGTTTGCTGCCACGCGTCTTCACCGTCAGGGCGCTCTACCTTCGCCAGTATCTGGCCTTGCATGCTGGTGACGTACTCACGGGTGAAGTCGTTGTCGCCCGTTGCCCTCACACCCAGCAAATTGCCGCGCAGGTCGTAGCCGTGGTAGGTGTATCCATCCTGAGCTCCGCCTTGCGAACTATCTGCTTTCTCCTGGGTAATCTTGTAGCTGTCAAACCGACCTTCCACACCATAGGTATTGGTGTAGGTAATGTTGTGCTTCTTACTACCGTTCACATAAATCTGATAGTTGTAGCTGACCAGGTTGCCGGCGCCATCATAGTCGGTGTATTTGGTTACCCCGGCTAACTTGCCGTTCTCCTTCACCGTTTGCTCGCTCATGCGGCCGTCTGGCAGGAAGATATTGATAGTTTCCTTGTTGCCGGTCACCTGCTTGTTCATGTAGCCCTGGGAGTCGTACTCGCGGCGATCGTTTTCGATCATCCCCACTTCACCATTGGCGGTAATGGCGGTTAACGCGAAGTCCACCGCGTGGCTGAGACTCCGACCCCAGACACTTTGGATTTGGTCAGTGTCGGTGTACTTGTACAGACTCTGGTAGGAGTATTGTCCAATCGCCGGGCCGGGGCCGGAGGTTTCCGAGGTGGGTGACGCATATTGAGTCCCGCCTGCGGTTTCGGTGTGCCAGCGACGACCCGCTTTGTCGTAGTCGATGATCATGCCGTTGGCATTGGTGATACGACCTTCGCTGTCGAACTTGTAGTTCAGCTCATACGGCTTCGCCGTGCCATTTACCAAGGTGTAATTCGCCACCACTTGCTGGCGGTTGCCGAACTCGTCGTACACGTAACTCAGGCTGTTCAGCGTATCCATCGCCTGCACCTGGTCATTGCCGATACTGCTGGCAATGGCCACCTTGCCACCAGGCAAGGTGTTTACCTTGGTGAGACGACCCTGAGCGTCATAGGCGCTATTTGTGGTGTATCTGTAGGTTGCGTCCAGCGGTGTCGTGGATTCGTAGTAGGGATAGAACGACTCCGATGAACCTGACCAGACATCGATCTGTTTAATTTGTGTCGGACGAATGCCTTCGCGCTTATGGAAAACCTCGCTGCGCACCTGTTGACCGCTGATGTTGTAATCGTAAGTCGTTGAGGTCGTAATGGTATCGGTGGAATTAAATTCCGCACCACGTGTGTGGCCACCATCGGTACTGAATTCCGCCTCGTCATGGATGGCTTCCGTCCAGGTCTCGCTCATGGACTTAAGCAAGCCATTTTCGGTGTAGGCAAATTCACGTTTGCGCCCGGCGATGGTTTCACTCTTCTTTTCACCAAAATCGTAATAGGTGTAAGTAGTGACGTGATAGCCCAAGTCCACGTGGAATTCCAACTGGCCAACCTTGTAGCTGGCCTCGTTGTACTTCCAGGTCATTTGGTTGCCATTACCATCGATTTCCTTAACTTTATTGCCAGCAAAATTGTACTGGAATTGTTTGCTTGTGCCGGTGGCATTGGAGGATTCGATCAGCAAACCACGCTCATCGTAACGATAGGTATTGGCATTGCCAGCCACGGTTTTGGTTACAGTTTGCTCTTTCCAATAGCCGCCTATCCCTCTGAAGCCCGTTACCCACACTTTTTCTTTTACTTGCGTCGTGGTGGTGGTCTTACCATCCGCCACGCGACGGCTGGCTTCATCGTATTGGTAATTCTCCAATACAACTTCATGCCCGGTCAGACTCAGCGTCTGTTGTGTAGTACCAGTAGCTATGCCAACGTAGTAATCAAGGGTGTTATTGACGCTACCATCCACTTTGTTACGCAGCACGCTACGACGAACCTGGTTGCCGTTGGCATCGAAGGCATCTACCGTTACCGTACCAAGCTCGTTTTTGGTCGCAATCTTGTTGCCAAAACCATCGTAGGCAAACTCGGTGCGTACACCGGTTCCATCTATGCTTGCCGTCAACTGGCCAGCCGCGTTGTACTCGCTACGGCGTTTGCGGGTTTCAGTGCCATTGTTTAGCTGCACATCTTCCACACTGCGCCCGAGCAGGTCGTAGTGAATTTCATGGACCAGCGTTGGTGTCGCCGTGGAAACCTCACTGATAATTTTATTGTCGGCGTTATAGGTGTAGGTCGTAGTGGTATTAGCAACATCAGTGCGGGTGAGCACATTGCCCCAGCGATCATAGGTCTGGCTTACTTTAGGATCGACCTTTGCCGCCTGTTGACTTGCAGTGGCCAAGGTATCAGCAGCCAGATCCAGTGCGCTGAACTGTGGCAACCGTTGTTTAGTGGCACGACCTAGCAAGTCGTACACTGTTTCGGTAACTCGCGTACTGGTGTTATCAGCCGTTGATTCATCTCCGAGTTGTTCAACACGGGTATTGTTCCCGACAAGGTCGTAGAAGTACTTGGTTTTGCCATCTTGTGCAGTTTTAACTGTCAGATGACCATAACGATTGTACTGATAGGACGCCGTAATCGCCGCGCTAAATCCACTGCTGGATACATTGCGCAAACCTTTCACATCGCGATCAGCAGTGCTCCATACCAGATACTCGGTATCGATTTCACCGAAGGCATTGTATTGGGTTGCCTTACCAGACTGCTGCTTATGGTTTTCGCTGTCAGTGTAAACGTCGAGAGTCGCCAGTTGGCGCCCTGCCAGGTCGTATACATAGCGCTTTTCCAGGGTGTACTTGTCGCTACCAGCAGCCCAGGCGGTAAAACTGGTGCTAACCTCCTGGGTTTCCTTGATAAGGTGACTGCCCGCATCGTATTGCTTGCGGACGGTATGGCCCATTGCATCTGTGGTGGCAATTTCATTACCAGCCAAGTCGTACCTGTGGGTTGTTACCAAAGTTTGACCTTGTTCAACACCTTTGGCCCCACCGGAACTACGGGTTTCCGCAATAACTGCACCAAACGCATCCAGCGCGAAACGGATACTTGGAGTCGCAGCGGTTGCCTGGTTCAGGAATGGATCATTACCGGTAGCCCCTGTGCCTGTTAAGCCACCAATCCCTGCTGCTGTGCGCGCAACATCAATACTGCCAATGGTGCGACCCAGTTCGTCGTATTGGGTTGTTGTTTTATTACCTGCAGCATCGAATTGTTCGGTTAGGTTACCGACTTTATCGTAGGTACCTTCCCAAACTTTACGCTCGATATCACTAGTAGCGCTATAGGTTTTGCCATTAGCGTCTGTGCCGCTAACGGTGTAGTAACTCAGGTTAGCCCGAAGAATTTGGGTGCGTTGATTCAACTCGTTGTACTTGTAAATCGTCGCGCGATCTTTGCCGTTAGCATTGACTCCAGGTGCTGATGGCAAGTTGATACTACCCGCTAAATCGTTTTTAAGCGCGCTCAATTGGGTTTGAGAAAGCGCATCAGCATATTCGTACTGCGAGGTCTGATTACCCAAAGCATCATAGCCATATGAAGTATAGAAACCGAGCGCATCTACGGCCGCAATTTTCTGGCCCAGGCTATTGTAGAAAGAGTAGGTGTCTGCCGATTCCGTATTGGTAACATAGACAGACTCTTTGATGAGATCACCGAAGGCGTTGTATCTGTATTGAGTACGGGGCCCTCCAGAAACACCTGAAGCAGGGTCTTGAATGTTGGCATTAGCCGCTGGATCAGCAAAGAAAAAGCCACCCGAGACAACGGTAGTCACGCTTTTCTTTTGACCCAACGCGTCATGACCCATGAGCAGAGTGCGGTCATTGCCATGCGAACTCACCGGTGTACTTCCTACGGTATAAAGAGTCCCGACGGGGCTGTTAGCTGCAAGGGCGTAACGTCTAACCGTTTTCTGGTTGTTCATCGAATCATAGGTGTAACCCGTCACCTGATTGAGCGCGTCAATTTCAAACTTGACCCTGCCCACCTTGTCATAGACCTTGGTTTGGTAAATGACATCCGTTTCACCCGGACCAACCTTGATAATGTTTTGGACGGCATTACCTAAGGAGTCGAATTTAACGGTAACAGTGCGTTGGAAACTGTCTGCGTTCCCTTTTTCACGGTCAACAACACCGGTTGCAGGATTGTAATAACCCGGCAGGATGGTAAGGGTTTGACGACCCAGCTTGTCATACCGGTACTCGGTCTTACGCGCGTCACTGGTACCATAGGCCTCAGTGCGAGCGATTACGTTGCCTTGCGCATCATAGTCATTGTGCGTGGTGATGGTCTTAACATCGACGATCACTTCGCCAGTGAGGCTGTTGATGGATGCAATTTCTACTGGCGGGGTAATTTCATCGGTCAAGCGATTGGCGTTGTCGTACTTATAGGTCCAGACCTTGCGCGCCTTATTTTCCAGGCTGGTACGGTTGCCCATGGCATCATAGCCATAGATTTCCGTTTCACCTTTGGCATCAGTCGTAGTTTTTAATCGGCCAGCAGCGTCATAGGTATAACTTTCTCCACGGGTTGCCGAATCAGCGAGCGTTCTGCTGGTGCCACGCAGTCCGACCAGGGCTGCATCAGTGCGCGCCGTGTTAGATGGAACTTTTAACGATTCATCGTAACGACGCTGCTCTTTAACCTGACCCAGGTCGTTGTAAATGGTCTCGGATAAATAACCCATGCTATCGATACTGAAGCGCTGACGGCTCGCTTTGTCGTAGACAAATTCTGTCACGCGATCCGGCTCTTCAGCAGCCGCGCTGGCAATCGGGCTGACACTGGTAACCTGATTCCCAAACCCATCAACAGAGATCGCATTGCTGTATTGGGTAATTTTTATCAAATTGCCCGCATTATCGTACTGGTTATAGGTAACGTAGCCTAATGCGTTAACTGTGTAGGTCAGCCTGTTATTGGCGTCATATACGTACCAGGTACTCTGGGTATTCGCATCTTCCGAGCGAGTGACATTGCCATTATTGTCATAGAAGGTTTTTGTGCTGATGCCTAACCCAGATGGATTTTTAACTGCATCGAACGCATCTACGATTGTCTCTTTAAGGCGACCATCGCTGTCGTATACATACTTGGTGAGCAGGTCCGTGGTATTGGTTGTGGGAACGAGGGACGTTACTTCATTGCCGAAACTGGTAATGTCTACGCGAGTGGCGTATTTAGTCACACCAACTAATCGACCATTGTCATCATAACTATTGCCTAGCACACTTCCGGTGGCATCAATGGTAAACAGCAGTTGGCTGGCATTGTCATATACATACCAGGTGCTATTACCCCTTGCGTCAATCTTGCGACTAACATTGCCATTGGCGTCGTATTTGTAGGTAGTAGTAATGTTTAACCCAAGCGGATTTTGGGTGCTAACAGGGTCAATAATCTCCTCAGTACGACGACCTGCCTTATCGAACACATACTTGGTAATTTGCTGGCTTGGATTGTCTACCGTACCTTTGGATACCGCGATGGTATTGCCCGCGCCATTATAGGTATAGGTAGTTTGCAGCTTGAGTGTATCCGGATCGGTGATAACCGATTTCAGCTGGCCTTTGCGGTCAAAGATGTATTCGGTAATCCGCGCATCTGTATTGCCGGAACTTTTTGCCTCAATAAGCCGATATTGCTGGCCCAAGTCATTGAATTTGTATTCCGTTTTAAGACTTAACCCCGTTGGATCCACTGTGCGTGTAGTAACGCGTTTAAGGGCGTCATATTCCAACTCAACCACAGTGCCCAGGGCGTCGGTAGTTTTCCACAAATTACCATTTTCAAAATACTCGTTGGTGGTAAGTGTTTTACCGGTAGTCGCATTTACAACACGTTTCAATTGACCACTGGCGTTGTATTGATACTGCGTTATTACGTTATTGCCATCCTTAACCTGCGCCACTTCACCTGAACGAGTTTTATAGGTAGTCACCGAAATACCTTCCGGTGTTGTTACCTTAAACGAACGATCAGCTGTTCCATACTCGTATTTGGTTTCTTTGTTGAATGCGTCAAATACACTCAAGGTACGACCAAAAGCGTCATATATCGTTTTATTGGTTTTACCCAACGGATCAGTGACAGTTATGGTACGGCCACCGTTATTACCATCTGCACTTTTGTAGGAATAACTGGTGAGTTTGCCGCGAGGATCAATTTGGCTGGAGATACGGCCAAACGCATCATAGGTGGTTTGTGAGGTCAAACCTAAACCACCAAGATCGTTTATTACTTGTGCCAATTCGCCGCGATTGTTGTAGCCAAATTGATCGGTAACAACAACCCCGGAGGTTAGTGTTTTTGTAACCCTGTCTTTTTCACCATAAGTGTTATAGAGATAGCTGGTTTCAAATTCTTCGCCATCGATTTGCTTTTCAAGCAGGCCACGCTGATTGTATTTGTAATCAGTTCGTTGATCCTTTGCTGGATTGGGCAACTTGTTGACTTCGCTCGCAATCGTTGATGCAACACCGTTGGTATTGGTTGCATTCAACTTCGAGAGATCAATACTGGTGGAATAATTGATATTCGCTTCTACTTGGCCAAAGGCGTTGTATTTAATTTCACTGACATTACCAAGTGCGTTGATGGTATAACGCAAGCGAGATTCAGCGTCGTAGTAGAAGTAGGTATTACTGCCATTAGTGTCTTTGGCTTTGATCACCCTGCCAAGCGAGTCATAGGTTTTTTGCGTCCCATAGGTGTCAACCGCACTATCAATTGCTGCTTTGATCTGTGCAGTTTTCTGAGTGGTATTCAGGCTAGCATTTTGTTGAATACTGTTAATTGTGGTCGCAAGAGTAGCCTCGCTCACACCCGAAACAGTACCGATTACTTCCCCAAAAGCGTTGTAGGTTGTACGAACACCACGCTGCGCACTACTGCCATCAAGCTCAGTTTGCCCCTTAGCTAATACAGTACGAACCAGACGACCAGCAGAATCATATTCATAATCAGTGGTAGTTCCGTCGATGGCTGTTTGTTTCAGCAAACGCCCCTGGGCATCATAATTAACAATGCTGTTTTCAGCAGCACCCGCATTCAGATCACTTAAAATGGACGACGCTGTTGGCGCTACGGCCCCTTTGAGTTGTTTAGTTGTGCGCGTGTTATTTGCTTCATCATAAATGGTCTCTGTCAGGAATCCTTTCTCATCGACCGATCCTGTTAAGCGGCCTTGACCATCATAGTAATACCAGATGCTCACATCATCAGCCGACGCCATAGGGCGCAATCCAGCCAATGCATCGTAGGGGGTACTACCCCCTGCGAGCGCGGTAACATTTGTATTATTGGCAAGGTTGCCAATATTAAACGCAGGTGCACCACCCGCTACCAACGCAGCCAGGACTGTGATGGTAAAAGTGCCTGAAACAGTCTGGTTACTGCCGGTAGTATCTGTTGCACGTACACGGATTTTATAAGAAGACGCAGCAGACGCAGGTGGCGTACCACTAAATGTGCGCGTACTGCTATTAAAACTTAGCCAGGACGGCAATGGGTCATAAGCAGTGTAAGTAGTCGTGCCCTCACCATTCGGATTGGATTGCGTTTTTAGCACTTCCCAATCAGCTACATAAGTAAGCGCATCACCATTAGCATCTGTAAATGTTGATGCTGAAAATTGATAGCTAAATGCGGAGTTTTTACGTGCAGTCTGGTTTGACAAGCTCGTTTGATATACCGGGGCAACCTGCGCCATTACCGTGATACTGAAATCACCGCTGGTCCAAACCTGTCCATCCGAAGCACGAACCTGAATGTCAAAGTTACCCGAAACATTTGGGGTACCGCTGAAGGTACGAGTACTTGGGTTAAAGCTTAACCATGATGGTAAGGCTACATATTGTGGACTGGAGCTACCGCCGCTTTCCGAGCCACCACCCGAAGATCCACTTTGTTTCCAGTAGGCTGTGTAGGTTAGGCTATCTCCATTGGCATCGGTAAACGCATTTGATGGGAATGCGTAACTGAGTGCGCGATTAATAGTTACAGATTGATTTGATAACGCATTTTGATAAACAGGTGCCACATTAGCCGCAGCGAGGGTGATGGTAAACGCGCGTTGAACTGACAGACCATGTGGATCTGTCGCCGTCACCGTTACAGGGTAACCGCCAACGGAACCAGAAGGAGTTCCACTGAAAGTCCTGGTAGCCGCATTGAACGAAATTCCTGTTGGCATACCCACAGCAGCGTAAGTCAAAGAAGCCTGTTGGTCGTCACTGAAGGCATTGGCAGGAACGGAATAGTTAAAACTCTGACCAATGTAAGCACTGGTGTTAGGTAATGCCCCGGAACCAATTGCTGGTGGAGTGTTTACCACCAGGGTAAATGAACCTGTCGCACTCGCACCGGTTCCATCTGTAGCCCTGATCTGGATACTGTAAGTGCCTGCTGCAACACTTCCATTACTGCTAATAGTTCCGTTACTTGTGTTTATGCTCAGGCCTGATGGTAATGCACCACCACTTACAGTAGCGCTATAGCTTAAGGTATCACCTTCCGCATCTGTGAAAGCATTTGCTGGCAAAGCATGGCTATTCGCAATCCCGTAGGTAAATACTTTGTTGCTCAGCGAAACACTGTTTACTGGTGCTGCCTGTTCATTGACTGTCAATGCGTACTGGGTACTTACCCAGAGTCCACTAGGGTCTGTCGCACGCACCTGAATGTTATAGCTACTCGCTGTGGGCGGAGTTCCACTGAACGTCCGGGTGCTGGCATTAAAGCTTAACCAGCTTGGCAGTGCCTCTGGCTGGATGACCGTAGAGCCACCGCTCTCACCACTACCAGACTGCCACACCTCTTTCATCCAATACGCGCTATAGGTCAATGAATCGCCGTTTGCATCGGTAAAGGCATTGGATGGCACTGTATAGCTAAAACTATGCGCGGTTTTGGCGGACTGATTACCGACCCCGCCGTTGTAAACCGGTGCAACGTTAGCAACAGCAAGAGTGATGGTAAACGTGCGTGTGGTCGACTGACTATAGGGGTCTGTCGCCGTAACTGTAACAACATGACTACTACCGGCAGTACCTGATGCTGTACCACTGAAGGTTCTCGTTGACGCATTAAACGTAATACCTGTTGGCATCCCCGAGGCAGAGTAAGTCAATGAACCCTGTTGGTCATCGCTAAACACATTAGTAGCAAATGTGTAACTGAAATTTTGCCCTATGTAGGCAGTAGCATTAGAGAGAGAACCAGCCCCTGCTACTGGCTTGCTGTTAACCACCAGCGTCATGGAGCTGGTTGCATAAGCTCCAGACGGATCTGTTGCCCTGATTACCAGCGTAAAGGTACCCGCTGCCACACTGCCGTTACTGCTAATAGTGCCGTTAGCCGGGTTGATGGTTAATCCCGTTGGCAATGGACCAGACACGGTCGAATAAATCGGCGCGCCTTCGCTATTGGTGCCTTGCTGGACTGTTTGCTCCCAGGTCGCGCTATAAGTCAGCGCATCACCATCTGCATCGGTGAACGCATTGGCGGGTAAACCCTGGCTCGCAGAGGTGCCTTGCGTAAATATAATGTTAGGTAATGCGGTTCCCGGAACAGGAACTGCCTGATTATTAACGGTGATTGTAAATTGCGTGGAGGCATAGGCACCGCTTGGATCAGCAGCGCGAAGCTCAATCAAGAAATTGCTGGCCGTTGGTGGTGTGCCGCTGAAAGTACGGGTGCTGGCATTAAAGCTTAACCAACTCGGCAACGCCTCTGGCTGAAGGACCATGGAGCCGCCACTCTCACCACTACCAGATT
>JAGKWY010000128.1 GCA_021151625.1 Gammaproteobacteria bacterium
CCCTCGCAATGATGATCTGTAAACCCCGCCAGGCCCGGAAGGGAGCAACGGTAGCAGTAAGTTATGTGCCGGGGTGTGGCTGGTTAGGTTGCCTCCTAAACTCCCTCTGTTCTGCCTTTTCCCAATGTTTATTCAGCCTTGAGCAAGCGATTCCTTGCCCTTGTTGGTGTCTATTTCCGCCTTGCACCGCTATAATCGCCGCCTGATTTTTTACTCCTCCTTTTGACAAGAGAGCAGCATTCGGCATGAGCTATCAAGTTCTGGCACGCAAGTGGCGCCCACGGGTTTTTCGCGAAATGGTGGGGCAGGAGCACGTACTCCAGGCCCTGATTAACGCCCTGGATCATAATCGCCTGCACCATGCCTACCTGTTTACCGGTACTCGCGGCGTGGGTAAAACAACCATCGCACGTATTCTGGCCAAGTGCCTGAACTGTGAAACCGGCGTAAGTTCTGAACCCTGTGGCCAATGCTCAAGCTGCCGTGAAATTGCCGAAGGCCGATTCGTTGATTTGATCGAAGTGGATGCTGCGTCGCGCACCAAAGTAGAGGATACGCGCGAACTGCTGGAGAACGTCCAGTACGCTCCGACTCGTGGCCGCTACAAGGTTTACCTGATCGACGAAGTCCATATGCTCTCCAATAGCAGTTTTAACGCACTGCTGAAAACCCTGGAGGAGCCGCCACCCCATGTGAAGTTTTTGCTGGCGACGACTGATCCGCAAAAACTACCGATGACCATCTTGTCGCGCTGTTTGCAGTTCAATCTGAAAAATATGAACCCCGAGCGCATCGTCCAGCATTTGAAATTTGTGCTGGAGCAGGAGTTGGTGCCTTACGAAGAATCTGCCCTTTGGCATTTGGGTCGTGCTGCTGATGGCAGTATGCGCGATGCTATGAGCTTGACTGATCAGGCGATTGCTTATGGTTCGGGCAAGATCGCCGAATCTGAAGTCAGTGCCATGCTGGGCACCATCGACCAGACAGCGGTTTACGATATTGTCACTGCACTTGCCAGCTATGATGGTCGCTCGGTGCTGGCGGCGGTAGAGCGCATGTCCGAGCAAGCGCCGGATTACGCCAGCGCCCTGGCGGAAATGCTCGCGGTGCTGCATCGCATTGCAATTGCCCAGGCGTTGCCAGAGGCGGTGGATAACAGCCATGGTGATCGCGAGCGTATCCTGCAATTGTCACAACAACTTCCGGCGGAAGATGTGCAACTTTTTTATCAAACTGCGTTGTTAGGCCGCCGCGACTTGCCGTTAGCGCCGGACCCGCGCGCAGGTTTTGAAATGGTGTTACTGCGCATGCTGGCATTCAAGCCACAAGGCGTTATAGATATGCCGACCCAGGCATTGCCGAATTCTGCTGCGCCGGTCAAACCTGTTGCTGCAGCAGCGGTTAATACTCCTGCTCCAAATCCTGCATCAGTAAATATTCCGTCGGCAGCCATTCCATCTGTGGCGCCCATGCAGCAGCCAGTTGCGCAGCAACCTGCTGCTCAACCCGCAGTAACGGCGCCAGTTAATTTCGCTAGTGTTGCTGTTGCACCCGCAAATGTTGCTGGATCTGCGCCACAAGCTGCTGCGCCACAAGCAATGCCTGAACCGCCACCGTTTGATGGCCCTTACGATAATGTTCCTGACGATGAATATGCCGAATACGCTCAAGCCCCGGCTTATTACGAAGCGCCGGCGGAGCAAGCGGTTAATCAGGGAGTACCTGAGCCAAAAAAGTCTGAGGCGGCTCAGCCGCCTGCTGCGGCCATATTAAACTCGGTACTGAATTCATCAGCGGCGCCTGCGCTCGTTGAGGCGCCTGCGGTAGTTGCAAAACCGGCTGCACCTGAACCGGTGGTGCGTGCCAAGCCAGTGCGCAAAATTCCCTATGATCAGGCCGGTCCGCAGGAGTGGACGGAAATTTATCTGGGCTTGGGTGTAACTGGTATTTTGCAAAGCACGGTTTCCAACTGCCAGCTTATTGGCAGGCAGGGCAACGCATTCCAGTTTGTATTGGATGAAAACAACAGCACACTGTTTGATGTAAGCCACGAAAAACGTCTGGCCGATTTATTGACTGATTATTTTGCGGAACCTATTCGCGTGAGTATTCAGTTGGGAACAGTTACAGCGGAAACGCCCGCATTAATGGCGATTCGCCTGCGTGCCGAGCGACAACTGCAAGCGGAAGATGCCATCAAGAATGATCCGATTGTGCTGCAGCTGATTGCGCAATTTGGTGCAACCCTGCGCGAAGATACTATTCAACCAATTAACTAATTTTTTATTTCAAACAAAGAGGGCGCTATGAAAGGTCTTGGCGATTTAATGAAACAGGCCCAGCAAATGCAGGCCGATATGCAAAAAATGCAGGAAGATCTGGCGAAGGCAGAAGTAAAAGGCGAAGCCGGTGCCGGTTTGGTGTCAGTCGTGATGACGGGGCGCCATGATGTAAAACGTGTGCACATTGATGACAGCCTGATGCGTGAAGATAAAGAAATGCTGGAAGATTTACTCGCGGCGGCAGTGAACGATGCTGTGCGTAAAATCGAACAACAAAATCGTGATCAAATGGCAAAGATGACTGCGGGTATGGGCATTCCCCCCGATTTCAAAATGCCATTTTAGTTTTTTTTGCGCCACACTTTTAATTCTCGACTAGAAAATACTATTCATGTTTAGCCCGTTGATCGACGAACTTATGGCATCCCTGCGTTGCCTGCCCGGTGTTGGCCCAAAATCCGCACAGCGTATGGCGCTACATTTATTGGAGCGCGACCGTGTGGGCGCCGAACGCCTTGCTGCCAGTTTGCAAAAGGCTGTTGCAGGTGTTGGTCGCTGCCAGCGCTGCCGCACACTCACCGAACAAAAATTTTGCGGCATCTGCGCCAATACACGGCGTGATAACAGTTTGTTGTGTGTAGTAGAAACGCCGGGCGATGTATTGGCTATTGAGCAAGCCGGCACATATCAGGGTAAGTATTTTGTACTGCTCGGGCATCTCTCGCCCATCGATGGCATAGGCCCGGAAGATATTGGTGTCGATCAGCTTATTAATTTATTGCAAACAGATCCCGAGCATCCTGAAGATCGCGTGCAAGAAGTAATCCTTGCCACCAACCCAACCGTAGAGGGTGAAGCAACGGCTTATTACATTAGTGAGCGCGCTAAAAACCTGAATGTCACTGTCTCGCGTATTGCCCATGGTGTTCCACTCGGTGGCGAGTTGGAATTTATTGATGGCGGTACCCTTGCGCACGCGTTTTCATCGCGTCGCAATTTATAGTTTATGTAGAACACATAAATTTTTAGAACTCTTAAACTTTTTTGAAAATCATCGAATGCTGATTCCAACTGAACCTATCTGGATTGATCAGGATGATCAATTAGCTGAGCTTTGCGCTCACTGGCGCCAGCAAGCGGCTATTGCTGTAGATACGGAATTTATGCGCAGTGAGACTTTTTATCCCATCGCCGGCTTGTTGCAAATTGGTGATGGCAAGGGTTGTTATTTAATTGATCCGTTGGCAATTAACAATAACGAACCGCTGCGCGAGTTAATGCTCGATCCGGCCGTGACCAAAGTGCTGCACTCCTGTTCGGAAGATCTGGAAGTATTCCAGCGCTGGTTAGACGTTGTGCCTGCGCCTCTGTTTGATACGCAAATCGCCGCCGCGTTTGCGGGCCTGGGTTTTAGTTTGGGGTATTCATCGCTAGTTAAAAACCTGCTTACTATCGAAATTCCCAAAGATGAAACTCGCTCCGATTGGTTGCAGCGACCGCTCAGTGTGGCGCAATTAAAATATGCAGCTTTGGACGTTGCCCATATGCTGGTGGTCTATGGCAAATTATTGCAATTGTTAAAAGCCAATGAACGGCTTGAATGGGTAAAAAGTGATTGCGCCGATTTGGTTGCCAATGCGCGCAAAGCAGAAGATTTTTCCGATGCTTACCAGAAAGTAGGTTTTGCCTGGAAATTGCGTCCGCAAGAGTTGGCGGTTCTGCGTGATCTTTGTATCTGGCGTGAACATGAAGCGCGCGTGCGTAATATTCCTCGCAATCGTTTAATCAAGGAACCGAGCCTGTGGGAAATTGCGCGCAAAAAAGTGCAAGACCTGGCGCAGTTGCAAAAGGTTCCGGATATCCCTTCGCGCACGGTAAAAGGTGATGGCGAGGCCATTGTGCAAATAGTGGCAGCTGCCTTAAGTCGTGATGAATCCAGTTGGCCTGCGCGCCTTGATCCACCGCTGGCGCAAAGTGAAGGCCCGCTAATGAAGAGTTTGAAAAGTTTTGTGCGGGAGTTTGCCGAACAGCAACAAATTCCAGCAGAAGTATTAATTCGTAAAAAGGATTACGAATTTATTGTGCGCTCGGGAATGAAAGGCGGTACTTATCAGTTGCCCGTGCGTTTGCAAGGCTGGCGTTTTGGTTTGATCGGTGAGGGTTTATTGCGTCTTGCGCAAACCCAAACCCAAACCCAAACCCAAACCCAAACGCTATCTTAGTACATACCTGTTTTACGTGATTATTCAGTTCTTAACCGATTATTAAATTTATGAAAATTATTTGTGAAATTTACCGCAGTCCGAAGGAAGAGGGCATGTATCTCTATGTAAAAAAGGAAGAGGGCTTAAGCCGGGTGCCAGAGGATTTATTGAAACTCTTTGGTAAACCGCAACAGGCGATGGTGTTGTTACTAACCCCCGGGAAAAAACTCGCTAATGCCAGTGTGGAAAAAGTGGCAGAGAGTTTGGAAGAAAAAGGGTTTTACTTGCAAATGCCTCCGCGCGGTGAACGCGATCTAGATGCAGAGCGCATTCGCGCCTTAAATTCAAAATTATCCGGTCATTAATTCGGTATGGCACAACAAGTATTCTGGCTGGCAAAAACACTGGAGCAGATGTCGCCCGAGGAGTTTGAATCCCTCTGCGATGGCTGCGGTAAATGCTGCCTGCACAAACTGGAAGATGAAGATACTGGCGATGTGTATTACACCAAAGTCGCCTGTCGTTACCTGGACCATGACACTTGTCGTTGTCAGGAATACACTAATCGCCAGCAGTTGGTGGAAGCCTGTGCGGTGCTTACTCCGGAAACGGTGAAAGATACCTATTGGTTGCCGGAAACCTGTGCTTATCGCCTGGTAGCAGAAGGTATCCCCCTGTTTGATTGGCACCCGCTGATTTCCGGTGATCCTGAATCAGTTCATACTGCCGGTATTTCGGTGCGTGGACGGGTAGTGCACGAGCAATCGGTGGACCCGGATGACCTGGAAGATTATGTTATTCGCTGGGTGAGTTAATGTTTGTAGAAAATGTTTGTAGAAGTGGGTGCTTGTGAAGTGAATGTGTGTAGAACCCTGTTTGTAGCCATTAAGGCCCGGAGATATAGCTAATGGAAAATATCACTGAATACCAATATGCCTGGGCGTTGTACCTTGCCGGCGCATTGGGTTGTACCCTGGCAGCCTGGCTATTGTTTCGTCGCCTGGGGCGTGTGGTTACGCATTTCTTTGTGATTACCGTGATGGTGATTTTATTTACACCCTATGCCATTGATGCGGACAAGATGATTATGGCCCCCGGTATGTACACACTGGTATTTGGCTATTTTGAGGGTGGCTTTGCAGCGATTAAACCGCTGCTGAAAGTCATGTTGGGGATTTGGGCTTTGGCGCAGGTGCTGTCATTAATTTACCAAATGCTCACGCGTGGTAGCCGCGCAAAACACCAGGAAGATTATCGCCCCTATCAACAAAACAGTTATGAAGATGAAGAAGACTATAACTACAACCAGCGACGAGTAGAGCGCAATTCCGGTCGCGGTTTGTCGCGCGAAGAGCGCATTGCTCGAGACGAACTCTTACACGAAGAGCCTATCCGCGCGATTCGCTAAACACTCTTTCATTTGTTTACCCGATATTTACCAAAGCCAGCTTCGCGCTGGCTTTTTTATTTTCTGGTTGCCGATGAGTTTATCCTCCTACTGATTTTTACAAATTCCATTCCTGCTAAAAATGGCGAATTGGCCCATGGCTGCTATAACTAATGGCAATAACATCCAGAGTGGGCGAGCTTTGCCTGCCTTTTATATACGCCAATTTATTAACAGGAATCCCCATGCGCCAGTTGTGTTTCGCCCTGGTTTCTGCCGCGCTGCTATTTTCTGGCCCGCTCCTGGCTGAGGAAATTGCCAAGCCCTTACCGGCGGATGTACGAGTGGTGATCGATATTTCTGGCAGCATGAAAAAGACTGATCCACAAAACCTGCGCAAACCTGCGGTGGATTTAATTGTGCGTTTATTGCCGGACAACAGCAAAGCGGGCATTTGGACCTTTGGGCAATCGGTCAATATGTTGGTACCGCATCGTGTTGTTGACCAGGCCTGGCGCGATGATGGCTCGAAAAAAGCCAATACGATTAACTCTATCGCCATGTTTACCAATATTGGTAGTGCCCTCGACAAAGCCGCTGAAGATTACGCAACGCCCGCCAAAGATTATCGCCGCAATATTATTTTGCTGACGGATGGTGTGGTGGATATCAGCAAAGAAGCGGTGGTGAATTTGAATGAACGCAAACGTGTGCTTACCGAAATTTTACCGCGTTTAAAAGCGTCCGATTATCGCATCCATACCATTGCACTTTCGGGTGATTCCGATCAGGAGTTGATGAAAAAACTGTCCATGGCTACTGATGGTATTTCAGAAGTAGCTGACACGGCTGATGAATTGATGAGCACCTTTCTGCGCATTTTTGATCAGGCGGTTCCGGCGGAACGTGTGCCTCTGGATGACAATGGTTTTCTGGTGGATAGCAGTATCCAGGAATTTACTGCGTTGATTTTTCGTCGTGCGGAAGTGCCGGCCACTATTATTGTTGCTCCGGATGGCAAAGAGTTTAGCGGTACAGACCCAAAACATAATGTGAATTGGTATCGCACTGACAAATACGACCTGATTACTGTTCAACATCCACAAGCGGGTCAGTGGCAAGTAAAAACTGACATGGCGCCGGGCAGCCGTGTGACTGTGGTGAGTAATTTGCAGCTCACCGTGCAACCGATGAAAAGCAATATTAAATCCGGCCAGTCATTGGATCTGGCCTATTCATTCCAGGAAAACGGCAGCACTATTACCAATAAAGATTTCCTCGGGGTGCTAACTGGTGAAGTGTTAACTTCTGGCGGTGATAGCCTGGAAGTAACATCGACCGCATTGGCAATGGGAACGCCAGACGACGGTGTGTTCCATCAAAAACTGGAGGGTTTTGTCGGGCAGGGTGAGTACGATGTAAAAATCCTGATTGATGGAAAAACCTTCAAACGCGAATTTATCCATCACCTGAATATTTCTGACTCTGCGTTCAAGCTGGAAAAAACGCTGGATGAATCCAGCGGTAAAAAAGTGTACAGCTATAAATTGATTGCTGATCTGGAAGCGGTGGATGTAGGTGCAACTACAGTGAAAGCCATTATTAAAAATTCCAAAGCCAATAATCTGGAACGCGACCTTAATACCATTGGCAATGAGCGCTGGGAATTTTCATTTGCACCCGTACAAACCGCGCACTATGACATCAGTTTGAGTGTGACTGGCAAGCATATTGATGGCAGCCCGCTGACGGAAACGATTAAAGCGGATAGTTTTTATTTTCCTGATGAAGCCAGTGTATTGGCTGCCGAGCAACCGGCAAGCTCAGCGGCTGCTTCATCTGCGGCATCCAGTGAAGCAGTGGCAGAAAAAACCGAGCCAGCCCCTGAGCCTGAAGTAGCTGAAGAAGCAAAGCCCAACCTCTGGTTGTATGTAGGCATTGGTATTGGCAACCTATTGGTGATTATTCTGGGTTACCTGGTCTATCGTTTGATTGCGGGCGGTAAGGATAAAGATGAGAGCGATGAAATTGAAAAAACCCTTAAAACCGACATCAATAGTTTGAAAAAACCTGCAGCAGCACCGGCAGAAAAAACCGTGATTGATGTATCCGATGAGTCAGATATGGGCACTATACCCATGAATGATAGCGCCGATGGCGAAATGAAAATGGCTGATGATTTGATGGCTGATAATCTCTTCCCGTTAGATAATATGGAAGAACCCGGCGATAAAGATAAAACCTGATGTCTGTGTGTGAGTCTTCTCCTCAAATTAATGAATCCGCAGTTGTATTGCTCTCGCTTGAGCCAGTGCGCTTGGCACTGGCTGACCGTTTTTATCGCACCCATGGCTATAAAGTGAAATGCGCTCCACACGAGCGGGTATTTGTGTTGTCCTCACCGGAAGGCGAGTGGGTTGCTGCCGCGCGCTTTGTTCCCCAAAGTTCTGGTCATTACTGGCTGCGCAATTTATTGGTGGCTCCCGCATATCGTGGTCAGGGCTTGGCCACCCGGTTGCTGAATCAGGTTAAACCGCTGATTGCCCCGCGGGGTTGTTATTGCTTTGCGCTACCGCACTTGACCGACTTTTATGCAAGGCTGACATTTGAGCGCGACCCGCAACATTGCCCGATCGATATCGCTGCTATTCATTCCCGCTATCGCGCGCGTGGCCGCGACTGGGTATTGATGGGTTATCAACAGCACTAAAAACTTTTTTATCCGGGCCATAAGTAAAACCAAATGGCTGCTGCGGGTGTCTCTATCTATAGTTCAGTTAACTCAACTTAAGTGCATGGCTAAGGAGTCACTATGAATATCGATATTGGAATTTCCCAGGTTCAGCGCGAGGAAATTGCGCAGGGCTTATCCCGCTTATTGGCTGATACCTACACACTTTACCTTAAAACCCATAACTTCCATTGGAACGTCACTGGCCCAATGTTCCAGACGTTGCATTTGATGTTTGAAACCCAATACACCGAGCTGGCTTTGGCCGTGGACCTGGTGGCAGAGCGTATTCGCTCATTGGGTTTTCCCGCGCCGGGCACGTACAAACAATACGCAGCGCTGAGTAGTATTAAAGAGGAAGAGGGGATTCCTAAAGCCCAGGAGATGATCAAGTTATTGGTAGAGGGACAAGAAGCGGTAGTGCGTACAGCTCGCTCCTTATATCCGGTTGTTGAATCTGCACAGGATGAAGCCACAGCAGATTTGCTAACCCAACGCATTCAGTTGCACGAAAAAACGGCTTGGATGCTGCGCAGTTTGCTCGAATAGTTTTACCCGCGCATAACCCGCTAAAGAGCCCGGCACTGCATTAGTTGTCGGGCTTTTTTGTTTGTTTTTTCGCCGTACAAATCTGGGAAGTTTCCCAGAACGCGTTTCAAGTCGTCCTGAGAAGTTAAAAAATGAACCCCAATTTTGTAAATATGATTTTTTAACTATCTGATTGAAAAAGATTTTTTACTCATACTAGTAAAACGATTTTTTTCGAACTTCCCACCTTGGCCAATCGAAGTCTACTCGGACGCCTGTTTTGCGTGAACTGGTAAATATAGCCTCGGGATTAGTAGTAGCTCCCTATTGTTAATCCCTCAATAAGCAAGACCAGTGAGGTAACTGGCTTAGGGTTGTCACCCTGCGGAGGCACCCGCACTACAGCGAGTTACGATAACAATAACGGTTCGAGGATTAAGTTCATGCAAAACCCAATGACATTTAAAAAGAAAGTGATTGCTACCACTGTTGCATCGGTCATGGCAGCAGGTTTCAGTAGCATCGCGGTTGCACAGGATGATGGTGTAGTCGAAGAAGTAATGGTGACTGGTATTCGCGGTTCTTTGACTCGCGCGGTGGATGTCAAACGTAACTCACCAGGCGTTGTCGATGCCATTTCTTCAGACATTGGTGAAGGTGGTGGTGTTGATAGCACCCGCTCATTTGATATGAGCAACATTGCTTCTGAATCTGTTACCGGTGTACAAGTTTATAAAACTGGTAAGGCAAGTGTTCCTACGGGTGGTATTGGCGCAACGGTGAATCTTTCAACCGCCAAACCATTTGATTTTGATGGTTTTAAAGCCTCAGTCGGTGGCAAAGCATTATTTGACCAATCTAACGACATTGGCGATGACGTCACGCCAGAGTTGTCTGGTTTTGTTAGCTGGTCTAATGATATGTTTGGTGCATCGTTATCGCTTGCTCACCAAGAGCGTGATAGCGGCCGCTCGGGTTATGCGAATAGTGGTTGGGGTGATAAGTTACAACGCTACGCAGGCGGCGATATCTTCAACAGTGGTTATACACCAGGTGCTGTTGTGGTTAATGAGCCAACCAAGGCTACGCCAAACGTGCCTGGTACAGGTGATTTGGCTACACGTCTCCAGGAAGCGAATTTCTTTCATACGGACACATCACGCGAGCGTGACAACGCTTTGTTGACATTGCAATTCCAGCCTACCGATAAAATTACTGCAACACTTGATGTTCTTAGTGTGAAAACCAAAACCGAATCGCAACAAGCGATTTACTCTTTATGGTTCTCTGATGGTGCATGGCCAACGAATGCTGTGCAGTGGGATGACAGCTCAATCAGTAAATCCCCGCTTTATGTATGGCAGTCAAATCCAACTGGCGCCCCTCGCGATGTTGCGTTGAAAAACTCGTTACGTTCTGCTGAGAACAAATTGGATGACGTAGGTTTGAACCTGGCCTATCAAGCTACCGATGAGTTGAGCTTTGCGCTCGATGTTCACAAGGCTGAATCAAGCGCAACCCCTTATGCTGCACCAGGCTCAAACGTTACGCTGGGTATAGGTGTAAACACCTTGCTGGCTCAAGGTTTGGATATGAGCGGTGATCTGCCTTTGATTGCAAGCGTTGTGCAAAACGGTAGTATCAAGAAGAGTGATGTGGGCTCGACCATTAGCCAATTGGTGAATGCTCGTGCCTGGCAAGATGTTGAAGAAGCCAAGGTTTCTGGTAAGTACGAGTTCTCGGATTCTGGTTCTATTAACTTCGGTATAAGCTCACTGCAAACTGAATCGATTCAAAAGCAATCCGACATCGGTAATGCCACCATGAGAGGTGGTTGGAGTGTTGCTGCACCGGGTGATATTGACCCTGATTTGTTTGAGTTAATTAACTTCAACGATTATTTTGATGGCTATAACTCTAACCTGTCATCTGGAGCCAAAGATTTGTTTGCCAAGGCAGGCAATAACGGTGACAAAGCAACATCCAACATTACCGGCGTACGCGTTACTAATTTTAATGAGGTGGCCAGGCAAATGTTTGCTGACTCACCGGATAAGATTCCTTACGCGGCTAACCCGGTTGACAGTACTGACCGTAAGATTCTTGAAGATGTCCAGGCGGCCTATGTTGAAACCAACCTCACCGGTAACCTGGGTGGTATGGAAGTAGATGTATCTGCTGGCCTTCGCTATGAAACCACCGATGTAGAGTCTTACTCGCGTGTTTCTCCAAGAAAGATCACCTGGACATCCGATAGGGACTTCAACAATGAAGCTATTGGTGCCGCTGGTTCGCTTCCTTACACGGTTAACAAATACGATTACACCAATGTGCTCCCTAATTTGGACTTGACCTTCCATATTAGTGAAGACCTGGTTGCCCGTGCATCCAGCAGTAAAACGATTTCCCGTGCAAACTACGACCAACTGCAGATGGGCGCCGCCGGTAATGCGCCAAGAGGTGGTCCACTGTTGGCTGGTGGTTCGCTGGGTACTAGCAGTGATGGTAACGTTAAGCTGAAACCAATTGAATCTAACAACATCGACTTCTCGGTTGAATATTACTTCAACGATACCGATTATGTGTCGATTGGTTTCTTCGATAAGCGTGTACCTAACTTCATTGGTACCGAAGAAAGTAACGTTACTTACGCGGGTACATTGGATCCAAGTAATGGTCCGCGCGCGCGCGCAGCGGCGGCTGCATTGACGGCAGCTGGCATTCCGGTCAATGAACGCACCCTGTTCGAGCAGGTTGTTCGGATGAATACGAGTGGTTGTATCAATGCTCCAGGATCTAATTTGTGTGGATCTGGTGGCCTTGCTTCACAAGACGAAACTATTTATCAGAGCTATAAAACTGGTGCAGATATTGTTGCTGTAGCGGGTGACCCAGGTGTTACCAATATCACGTCCATGCCTACAAACTCTAAGGACGCTGTGTTAAATGGTTGGGAGTTCGCGGGTCAACACTTCTTCGGTGATAGTGGTTTTGGTATTCAAGCTAACTACACCGTTGTTAATGGCAGCATTAGCTACGACCTGTATGCAGAACCTGGCTCTGCGACTCAATTTGCGTTGACTGGTTTGAGTGATTCGGCCAACCTGATTGGTATCTATGAAAATGACCAATGGCAAGCGCGTATTGCGTACAACTGGCGCGACAAGTTCCTGAGTAACGCGAACGTTGGTGGTGGTGAGCCTGAGTTTACCGATGACTATGGCCAGGTTGACTTCAACGTAGGTTACAAAGTTACTGATGATCTCACCATATCGTTTGAAGGTACTAACGTGTTGGCTGAAGATAAGAAAACCTATGGTCGCACTGAAAACCAAGTAAGATACATCGATATATTAGAGGCTCGTTATGCGCTGTCAGCGCGTTACAACTTCTAATCGTTTGTAGTTGATGTTAGTAAGAAAAAGTGCCGCTCTATGAGCGGCACTTTTTTTGGTCCATAAAATAAAAAGGGCAATACGATGAAAGATTTTCAACCCTTAAGCGCTGAGCAGCATAAGACCCTCGGGTATACAGAAAAGTACGGCTCTGAATATGGGCACCAGGTAGGCGCCGTCATGATACTGCCCAATGAATTTGCCCGGGCTCAACGAGAATATCCCATTTTATTTCGCAAAGATTCTGAGACTGGTCGCTTTTTGCCAGTAGTCTTACTCGGTTTTGAGGAGCATGAAAATCTCTTCCTTAACGAGAATGCAGTGTGGAATGCACGTTATATTCCACTTGCGGTGAGGCAGGGTCCTTTCCTTATAGGGCTCCAGCAACAAGAAGCCGAGCGTAGGCTTGCTATTTACGCAGACCTAAATGATTCAAGACTTCAGCAGGACGTAGCGCCCGCACTGTTCAATGCGGATGGCCATGCGTCTGCCACCCTAAATAAAATAAGAGATATATTGTCAGCACGCCATAAAGGTCTGGAGGTGCTTGAGCCTATGATCGAAGCCTTTTTAAAATACGATCTTCTTGAGCGGGTTATATTGGAGATTGATTTATCGAGCGGGGCTACTGTTAAGTTTGATGCTGGTTATACCGTGCATATTGAAAAATTAATGGCATTAGAAAGTGCTGCTGTGGTTGAGTTACACAAATCGGGTTTCTTATCGCTTGCGTATAACGTTGCTGACTCTGTAAATAACATACAAGGTTTGATTGATATCAAAAACGCGAAAATGAAGTAAGTTAGCATACCCCACATTGATTACTATGAGCTGAGAAATGGCTGAACATACAACAGTAAATTCTATTCGTAAAATCGTTATTGCAGGTGGCGGCACTTCAGGCTGGTTAGCGGCAGCAGCTATCTCCAAAGTACTTGGTAAAAATCTCGATATCACCCTGATTGAATCGCCGGAAATTGGGCGAATTGGCGTGGGGGAAGCAACGATTCCTACCCTGCGAGTCTTTCATAAGTTATTGGGAATTAATGATCGAGAGCTCATGGCCCAGGTGCAAGGAACATTTAAGTTAGGTATTGAGTTTAGTAACTGGGCTAACAAAGGCGATAAATATTTTCACTCTTTTGGAATTACCGGAAAAGAGTGTTGGGCGTGCCAGTTCCAGCATTTTTGGTTTGCAGGGAAAAAATACGGTATAGATACCCCGTTTGGTGATTACTGCCCTGAGTCTAAAGCGGCGCGATTAGAAAAATGTAATGGCGAAGATGAAGGTATTAATTATGCCTATCACTTTGATGCAAATTTATACGCAGATTATTTGAAAGCGTTTTCTACAAAGCTCGGTGTTAAGCATGTTGAAGGGTTTATTGATAAGGTAATTCTTTCCCCGGAAAATGGTTTTATTAAATCGTTGCTATTGAAAGATGGACAGGAAATAGAAGGCGATTTATTTCTGGATTGCACCGGCTTCAAAGCCATGCTAATAGAAGGGGCTTTAAACACCCCATGGATACCCTATGGTCACTATCTTCCCTGTGATTCTGCGATTGCTATGCAAACTGAATTGGTGCGCGCCCCAAGGCCTTACACCCAGGCAATAGCGCACGATTTTGGATGGCAGTGGCGAATCCCGCTTCAACACAGAGCAGGAAATGGTTTGGTTTTTTCCAGTCGACACGTTTCAGATGATGAAGCCATCAACACATTACTGAAAAATCTGGATGGACCTGCTGTTACAGAACCACGCGTTATTAAATATAGGACTGGCCGTCGCATGAAGTCCTGGAATAAAAACTGTATTGCGGTGGGGCTTACCGCCAGTTTTATTGAGCCGCTTGAATCTACCTCCATCCATTTGGCGATGGCAGCGATTTACCGCTTACTGCGCTATTTTCCGCAAACTGAAATCTCAATGTCGAATGTGGATGAGTTTAATAAGCAGTCCGCTGAAGAAATGGATCGTGCGCGCAATTTTGTTATTTTACATTACCACGCAACCCAGCGGGATGACACCGACTTCTGGCGTTATTGTAAGAATATGGAAATACCAGAAGCCCTGGCGCGTCGAGTAAAATTATTCAAAGATACTGGCGCAATTGCGCTCGAAGAAAAAGAATTATTTTTAAATGATTCCTGGGTTCAGGTAATGATGGGGCAAGGTATTATGCCTACTTCATACCATCCGATTGTCGACATGATGGAGGAAAAGGAGTTGAAAGGCTTCCTGGCATTCCTGAAAGACGACGTACATAAAAAAGTAGCGGCCATGCCCTCCCATCAAGAGCTTATCAACAAATACTGTAAGGCTATGCCGGTTTAAAGAACATTATTGTATGGAATCAATTGCGTACGAGCTTTGCGAAGAAGCAAACATTGAATGCTATAAAGTTGGCAATGAGCAACAGGAAGTGCTATTGGTTGATAACTACCTTAAAGGCGCTTTGGCGTTAAAAGAACGTGCTGTACAGATCAATGAGTTTGCGCGAGCAGACTCCTTTTATCCAGGCGTTCGTATGCAAGTTCCGCAGGAGTACACAATGGCTCTTGTTAAGAATTTTGGCTTCTTTATGGAGCAATTTTTTCATTTAGAGGTCAGGCAAATCAAGAAGGCTGTGTCAACGTTTTCGATAATAACAACACGCCAGGATGAGCTTGGTTTATTGCAGCGCATCCCCCATTTCGATTCTCCATCGCGCAAAGGTTTAGCGTTTGTGCATTATCTACAAACAGTTCCGGGTATGGGCACCTCGTTGTATCGCCACAGGCCAACAAACTTTGAATATATTGATGAACAGCGCTATCCCGGTTACATAGAAAAAATACAAGCGCGATTCCCCACGGAAGATACCTACCCGGAAGGGTACATCAATGGCACTACCGATCAATTTGAGGAAATAGCCTCATTCGATGCGGTATTTAATCGATTGCTGATGTATAGGGGAACGAGTCTTCACTGTGGGCAAATTGGTAAAGATTATAATTTTGACCCGAACCCTGCGACGGGCCGGCTTACGATTACATCGTTTTTTGAATTTAAATGATTGGTAATTTTTAAG
>JAGKWY010000030.1 GCA_021151625.1 Gammaproteobacteria bacterium
TGTTATTGGCAAGCATGCCAGCTACGTCGAGCTGGATGAAGCCATGGATTACATTGCGGGCTACTGCGTAATTAACGATGTGTCTGAGCGCAATTTCCAGTTAGAGCGTCCTGGCGGTCAATGGGATAAGGGCAAGGGTTGCGACAGCTTTGGCCCCATCGGTCCTTATCTGGTAACTAAAGATGAAGTGCCCGATCCACTGAAATTAAATTTGTGGTTAAAAGTAAACGGCAAGACTTTCCAAAACGGTTCTACCGATCAAATGGTGTTTGGCCCTGCGTTTTTAGTACATTACCTCTCACAATTTATGAGTTTGCAACCGGGCGATGTAATCAGTACCGGAACTCCACCGGGTGTTGGTCTTGGCCAAAAACCACCGCTGTATTTGAATGAAGGCGATGTGGTGGAGTTGGGTATTGAAGGAATGGGTGTACAAAAGCAGGTTGTTGTTAACGCGAAATAATTAAATCCCCTAGCCCCCTTTTTCTAAGGGGGAATATTGGTGCTACTAAGATAGATTGCATGTTGATTTGTAGTGTTGATCTTCTTTCAGCTGAGTGTGCGAGAGCATTGCGCGGAACTTAAATGTGGCACCATAAAATTCCCCCTTAGAAAAAGGGGGGCTAGGGGGATTAAAACTCTAGAGAAATCCACCATGAAAAAACTCCACCAACTCGCCAGCATAGGCTTGATTGCCGCTGCTATTTTTACCGCAAATTATTCTGCCCACGCCGAACAAAAAACCAATATCAAACTCTGGCCCAAAGCCGAATCTCCGATAAAAGACTCTGCCGAATTTAATGCGAAAATCGAAGCGATTTTGCAGAAGATGACAGTGGAAGAAAAAGTTGGCCAGATAATGCAGGCCGAAATTCAAACTGTAACGCCGGAGGATATTAAAAAATATCATCTGGGTTCAGTGTTGAATGGTGGTGGATCTATGCCCAATCGCATTGAAAATGCGAAAGCCAAAGATTGGGTGGATTTTCTCGACAAACTCTACGACGCGTCCATGGATACCAGTGATGGCAAGCAAGCGGTGCCGATTTTCTGGGGCTCTGATGCTGTTCACGGTCACAACAACTTAACTGGCGCAACGTTGTTTCCCCATAATATGGGTTTGGGCGCGGCGCATAACCCGGAATTAATTCGCCAAATAGGCGCTGCGACGGCAAAAGAAGTGCGCGCGACGGGCGTTGAATGGGTATTCGCGCCAACGCTGGCCGTTGCACAAAACGATCGCTGGGGTCGCACCTATGAAAGTTATTCGGAAGATCCGCAACTGGTTGCCGAATACGCCACCGCTATGGTGGAAGGTTTGCAAGGCAAGGTAAACAGTGGCGAATTCCTCAGTGAGAATCACGTTATTGCTACTGCCAAACATTTTCTTGCCGATGGTGGTACCGATGGCGGCGATGACCAGGGCAATGCACGCATCGCTGAAAAAGAATTAATTAAAATCCATAACGCCGGTTATGTGCCCGCACTGGATGCCGGTGTGCAAACAGTGATGGCCAGCTTTTCCGAATGGAACGGCGAGAAAATGCACGGCAATAAATATTTATTGACCGATGTATTAAAAAATCGCATGGGCTTTGATGGTTTAGTGGTTGGCGATTGGAATGGCCACGGCCAGGTTCCCGGTTGCACCAATGATTCATGCCCACAGGCAATTAACGCCGGTATCGATTTGCTCATGGTGACCTATGACTGGAAAGCCATGATTGAAAACACGCTCAAGCAAGTGAAATCTGGTGAGATTTCACAAGCGCGTCTGGACGATGCGGTGCGCAGAATTCTGCGTGTAAAAATGCGTGCGGGCCTGTGGAATAAAAAACCGTCGCAGCGTGCTAATGCTGCAGATCAATCCGTTGTCGGTAGTGCCGAGCATCGCGCGGTTGCGCGTCAAGCAGTGCGTGAAAGTCTGGTACTGTTAAAAAATACTAACTCGGTATTGCCAATCAAACCGCAGCAAACCATTTTGGTGGCGGGCGATGGTGCCGACAATATCGGCAAACAATCCGGCGGTTGGAGTGTCTGGTGGCAAGGTATTAGCGATGCCAGTGAGAATCATCGCTTCCCCGGTGCAACCTCTATTTATAGTGGAATTAAAACCGCGGTGAATGCAGCTGGTGGCAAAACTATTTTGTCGGTCGATGGTTCCTTCACGCAAAAACCGGATGTGGCGATTGTTGTCTTCGGTGAGAACCCTTATGCCGAAGGCAGTGGTGATCGCGATACCTTAGAGTTTGAACCAGCGAAAAAGAAAAGTCTTGCGCTGTTGAAAAAATTAAAGTCACAGGGTGTTCCGGTTGCGTCAGTATTTTTATCCGGCCGCCCGCTCTGGGTTAATCCGGAATTAAATACGTCTGATGCCTTTGTGGCCGCCTGGTTGCCGGGTTCTGAAGGCGCTGGTGTGGCCGATGTGCTGATTGCCAAAGCCGATGGTTCGGCAAATTTTGATTTCCGCGGTACGCTGTCTTTCTCCTGGCCGAAATTACCTTTGCAAGATGTATTAAATCCTCACCATAAAAATTACGATCCTCTATTTAAATTGGGTTACGGCTTGAATTACGCCGCTGGTAAAACGGGCCCAACCAATTTACCGGAAGATGTGAAGGGTGTTGCCAGTGGTGAGCCGCAAGATATCAAACTCTATGTGCGTCGCCCGCTGGAACCCTGGCATATCTTTATTGAAAATTACGAGCGCCAACAAATTCTGAGCGGTGCTTTTGCTGCATTACCCAAAGGCGATGTGAAAGTGCAAACCAGTGATAAAGATGTGCAGGAAGATGCGCTGACCTTTAGCTGGAAAGATACCTGGCGTGCAGGTATGACGCTGGAGTCGGGCGAAGCATTGGATTTAAGTGCGCATATGAAAACCGGCGTATTGTCATTGGATATTAAAATCAATGAACTTGCCAAAGGCGGTGTCTCCTTCAAAATGGAGTGTAAAAAAGAAGGTTGTGATCGCCAGGTGCCTTTCACTTTGAAAGCGCGTGAACTAGTAGGTAAAGGCTGGCAAAAAGTCTATGTGCCGCTCAGTTGCTTTAAACATGATGAGGACAATTTCAGCGCGGTGACTATGCCATTTGCATTGGAAACCGGCGGTGCTGGTGAGGTGGCTGTTGCTAATGTTGAGCTGTTAATTAATGCACCGAAAGATGTTGCATTGCATAACTGTGCTGACTACCGCACTCAATCTGTCACTCCAGATATGTTGAATGAGTGGTGGTCAATTGATTGGTGGTTGCCCCGTCACCAACAAAAAATTGCCGACGCTAAAGCAACACTGGCCAACGGCGGCAAAATTGATGTGCTCATGATTGGCGATTCCATTACTCAGGGTTGGGAGAAAGAGGGCCTTGAGGCCTGGAATAAATACCTGGCTCCACTCAATGCATTTGGCATTGGTTTTGGTGGTGATCGCACCGAAAACGTGCTCTGGCGTTTGCAGCATGATGCTGTGACTGGATTAAATCCTAAAGTGACTGTATTGATGATTGGCACTAACAACGCTGGGCATCGCCGTGAAAACCCGAAAACGACAGCCGCAGGGATCAAGAAAATTATTGCGGATTTGCAACAGCGTTTGCCCAACACCAAAATTTTGTTGTTGGCAGTTTTTCCGCGTGATGCAAAACCCAATGGTGAGCTGCGTTTAATTAATGAGCAGGTTAACGCAATTATTAAAAATTACGCGGATAACAAGCGTGTTTACTTTGCCAATATTAATTCAGTGTTCCTGACAAAAGATGGAACTCTGGAGGAAAAGGTTATGCCGGATTTATTGCATCCCCATGAATATGGATATGAACTTTATGCAAAAGCACTTGTTCCGGAATTAAACAAGTTGCTCAAATAATATCTTGATCTACTGCTCAACTGCAGTGAGACTTTTTTACAATTTGTAATCCGCTTGTAACAAAGTCGTCATATAGTGCCCGCCATTATCCGATGGCGGGCTTTTTTTTGCTGCTGGATAAATTCTTTCCCCTCGTCAGCAGAGCATCCCTATGTCCCCCAAACACCACAAGCATATGCATTACAACGTGGCCCTGGTTGATAAGTTATGGAATTTAAAGCGGTTGTGTGAAGTGCATTTAAAAATGCACATTCCGTTGAATATGGTGCTTAAGGATGAAGAATACCGGGCTGAATTATTAGAAAAGGCCTTGCAGGCTAATAATGAAGAGTTGACCAAGCTGGTGTGGGACGTGCGCCAGATGGAAGATACTATTGTTACGGCCACTCACACCGGCGAAGAATTCAAGCTGAAAAAGAAGAGTCGCTATGTAATAAAAATGGGCGGCTATGCAACTACTGCCTGCGCCTTGTTATTAATTCTGGGCGGATATTTATTGCGTTCCTTTTTGCCATTGGATTCAGGACAGGTTTTTTTGTTGGAAGCCGTAACAGCAAGCAAAGTGCAATCGGCAGTAAAACCACGTGAGCAGGCGAGCTATGTTCCGGCCGGACAATTAGTGCGCGCCACCAAACCTTTATTTCGTGTACATGGTTCCAATACCGTTGGTGAAAAATTGGCGCCGCGCCTGGTGGAATCTTATTTTATGGCCCGCGGTGCAACCAATATCAAAACCCAACAAGGCAATACACCGGTTGAAAAAGCGGTGAGCGCAGAATTAAATGGCCACATTGAATTTATTGAAATTCATGCCCATGGTTCCAGTACTGCATTTACCGATCTGCAGCAGGATAAAGCGGAATTAGGTATGTCATCGCGCCGTATTAAAGATCAGGAGCGTGAAGTGCTGTTAGCAAGAAGCGGTGATTTAACTGAGCCAGGTGCAGAACACATTATCGGTCTGGATGGTTTGGCGATTATTATCGATACCAAAAATACCCTGACGCAATTATCTATTCCGGAATTGGTAAAAATATTTTCGGGGGAAGTGACTAATTGGTCTGAGCTGGGTGGGCCAAATTTGCCCATCAAGGTTTTCGCACGCGATGAAAACTCCGGCACCTGGGATTCATTTAAAAGTATGGTGCTTGATCCGGCCAAAGCCAGTTTGGTAATGACCGCCAAACGTGTTGAATCCAGTACTGAATTATCCGATGCGGTGGCACAAGAGCCGGGTGCGATTGGCTTTATTGGTTTGCCTTATGTCCGCCGTGCCAAACTCATTGCCATATCGGCCACTAAAGCGTCCAAGGCAATTATGCCAACGCATTTCACCGTGAGTACAGAAGACTACCCGCTTGCGCGCCGCCTGTATTTTTATTTGCCGCAAAAAAATATTAATGCCGAGGCAGAAGAGTTTGTTAAGTTCAGTGCAACTGAACGCGGTCAAAGTATTGTGGAAGATATAGGTTTGGTTTCGCAAAACATTAAAACCGGCCAACCCTTTAATAACAGCTTCTACCCGGAAGAAATGCGTGACCTGACTGTGCGTTCGCAGCGGCTATCAATTAACTTCCGCTTTAAAGATGGCAGCGATGAACTGGATACCAAGGCGATTAGCGACCTGGAACGTTTGGTGAAATATATGGAGATTAATGCCCCCAAGCGGGTGCAATTGTTTGGTTTCTCGGATAGCGAAGGCGATAAAACACAAAATGCGGAATTGTCTTTACGTCGTGCCAAAGTAGTAGAACAGCATTTAATTTCGCGTGGTATATATCCGCTGGTTGCACGTGGCCTGGGTGAGGAAGCACCTTTAGCGAGCAGTAAGTCGGAAGAGGGAAGGCGAATGAATCGCCGTGTGGAAGTGTGGATTTTGTAATAAATTATTGACGCCGACTAACAACAAAAAGCCCTGCTGTTGCAGGGCTTTTTGTTGTGCCGATTTTCTCGATCAAATATGGAATTACTTTAATTTAAAGAATTCCATTCGCTCCTGCAATTGCATCGCCTGGTTGGTAAGTTCTTCGGCAGTGGAATAAAGCTCTTCTGCAGAGGATGAGTTTTGCTGGGTGGCGATACTGATTTGCGAAATGGCGGTAGTAATTTGGTTGGCGCCCATGGTTTGTTCATCGCTGGCAGCAGAAATTTCTTGCACCAGGTCAGCCGTTTTCTTAATTGCTGGCACTATCTCATCCAATAATTTTCCTGCACTTTCTGCCAGTTTCACTGAGCCGCCTGCCAGCTCGCCAATTTCCTTTGCAGCAGTTTGGCTGCGCGCCGCCAGTTTGCGTACTTCGCTAGCCACTACTGCAAAGCCGCGCCCGTGTTCGCCTGCGCGCCCCGCTTCAATCGCGGCGTTAAGGGCAAGTAAATTGGTTTGGTAGGCAATGTCATCAATCACGCTGATTTTTTCTGCAATTTTGCGCATGGCATTCACAGTATTTTTTACTGCTGTGCCGCCATCGTTGGCTTCTTTGGCACTCTTGCTGGCGATATTGTCGGTGACTTTGGCATTGTCATTGTTCTGGCCAATAGAAGCAGTAATTTCCTCCATGGATGCGCTGGTTTCTTCAATGCTAGCGGCCTGTTCTGTTGCGGATTGGCTGAGCGATTGCGCTGTTGCACTTAATTCTTCTGATGCAGAAGACAGTGAATCGGCCGTGGAACGCACATCACCAATAATGTCAGAAAGCTTGGTGACCATTTGACGAATGGCAAACAGGATACTGCTTTGATCCTGCTGCTTGATATTCACCTTCACCGACAAATCGCCCTCGGCAATGCGATAAATAACATCGGCGGTGTAATTGGGTTCACCACCCAATTGCCGAATCAGGCTGCGGGTAATCAAAAAACTCAGGGCAATGGCTATCAGAATACTGATAGAAATAATCGTGGTATTGATTGTCAGTGTGCTTTCATAGCGCTGAGTGGATCGTTCATATTCTTCTTTGGCTACACGCACTTGTAATTTATTGAGCGCTGTGAAAACTTCATTGAGCGGATCAAAAATCGGGTAAATACCGGTTTGGGTAAAGTTGCCAATCGCAGCGGTATTGTTGTTTGCGTACCAGTTTTGCAGATCCGCTAATTGCTTGTGGGTTTGTTCAATCAATGGCGTTGCCTGTTTGATTAGCTTTTTCTCATCTTCGATTAAAAAGGTTTGCAAATAGGCTTCCCATATTTTGTCGGTAGCGGGCAAGGTTTCGCGCGTAATTTTTAATGCCTCTTGCGGGCTGATAATACCTTTAACGGTTTTTTGCGGGACATCGACCAAAATCAGCGCGAAGTTATCGATGACTTCTTTCAAGTCGCGCATTGGCTCTACGCGATCGACATAAACAGTATGCATGCCGTGATTAGCATCGCGCATACCCATGATTCCCAATACGCCAATCAGAATCATTAGTAACACCAGCGTGCCCGCTAGCAGGCTTAAACGCATAGCGACTTTCATATTTTGAAACATGGAATGCTCCTTGATGCCAGGAAAACGATTGCCAGTTCTGCCCGGCAATAAAGATTTTATGTGTGATGAAATGACGGCGCAAAAACGATGGCGTCTTGTTGATCAACCTTAGTAAGGGGGTGGTTCTTTGTCAAAATGAAGGGCAGTGAGACACCAGAGTATTATTACTCGTGTGCTGAGGGAGGGAGAGAAACGGGGGAGCGTTACTCGGAAGTACTACTGCTGGTTTGCCCTAACAGCCATTGCTTTGCGCTTTCCAGGTCTTTAAACAGGCGGCCATTGCCAACCAGGCGGTTGGTGAGTACATCGCGAATAAACTCGGTCATTTCGCGCGTGCGCGGATTTTTATCGACCCAGGCCACACGGTGCTTGTTGGTAATGCCGGCCTTTTTAAATAGGGTTGGGTAATTCAGGGCTTCATGGGTACTCAGGGTGCCAAACAGATATTGCTCTCCCAAAATGTTGTAGCACTGGTGCTGCTCGCAGGCTTGGGCGATTTGTTGCCACAAATCCAGTGCGCCTTCATAACTACCCAATCCATCTACACTCACATGCAGGTAGTTGCCGTGATGGGAGATGGTGATTTCATAATCCAGTTCAGTGTCCATCATGGTTGTTAGCCTCCTGCTCGTAAATCCGCAATCAATTTTCCAGCGGCAAGAATTTCTGTTTCATGATCCGGCTCGCGCCAGGTTTCCTTCAGGCCCGCAGTGTACCACTCCAGCATGGCGGGCAGCGCAAGCACTTGTTGCAAGTAGCCGGCGGCAGCGCCGGTCGCTTTTAATCCGTAGGTTTGAAAGCGAAAGGCTACGGGGGCAAAGAAGGCATCGACTGCAGTAAAGCTTTTTCCCGCTAAAAAGGGACCGCCAAATTGAGCAAGGCCCTGGTTCCAGATTTCATTGATCCGATCCAGGTCTTTTTGCAGCGCAGCAGAAATTTCATGCAATTGGATGCGATGGCCGCAGCTCATACCACAGGTGTTGCGCAGGGTTTGGAAGCCGGAATGCATTTCTGCGCTCACTGAGCGTGCCCAGGCGCGTGCGCTTTTATCGGTGGGCCACACCAGAGGATAGGTTTCGGCAAGGTATTCGGTGATGGCGAGGGAATCCCATACTATTTGCTGGTTATCAACCAGGCAGGGTACCCGACCATTGGGGGAGAAGCTGCGATAAGCCGTCCAGCTATTACCAACTTCCAGCGGGTGTATCTGCTCCACAAATGGAATATTGAGCGTGCGCATCAATACCCAGGGGCGCAGCGACCAGGATGAGTAGTTTTTGTTGGCAATATGTAAGGTATACATCGGCAGACTCCTTGTGTTGATGTTCGCGATGGCCTGGAAGCTCGCGGGGCGGGAAAACTACCACAATTCCCACCGCTGAAGATGCAAAGATTAACCAAATATAACAAAAAGAATCTTTAGCTTACTTCATTTTCTTAGGCCGCAATCCGGCGAGCAGGTTCCAGCCCAGGGGGTATTAGAGAGATTCCAGTGCTGCCAGGCTCCATTCAATCGCCTGGGAATAATGCTGGTCTGGCAGTAAATCACCCAGTAATACCAGGGTTTCGCGCACTTCGGTGGCCGTATTCCCCACAATATTGATATGACCCACTTTGCGGCCCGGGCGCACTTCCTTACCGTACCAATAGGTGCGCGCACAGGAAAGATCGCGCCAGGCAGGGTTATAGTCGGTGCCAATCAGGTTAATCATCACATTCTGGCCGACCACTTGCGGTTCGGGGGTCGCCATATTGGCTACAGCGCGCAGGTGATATTCAAACTGGCTGATACTGGCGCCCGCCTGGGTCCAGTGGCCGGAGTTGTGCACACGCGGCGCCAGCTCGTTAATAAGCAGCTTGCCGCCCACACGGAAAGTTTCCATTGCCATAACGCCCACATAATCCAGTGCATTGAGGATCTTGCCGAGCATTTCTTCGGCCTGGATTTGCAGCGATTGCAAGCGGGCGAGAGGCGCAACAGAGGCGTAGAGGATGCCATTTAAATGCAAGTTGAGAGTGAGCGGGTAAAACACGCAATCTCCGGCGGCATTACGCACGCCCACCAGCGAAACTTCTTCGTCGAAGTTGATGGCTTGTTCAGCAATAGCTTCGCCTTGCCAGTCATCGGGTACCTGGTCGTCATCGGTACGCAGCCAGTGTTGACCTTTGCCGTCGTAACCACCGGTGCGGCGCTTTAGCAGTACGTGCTCACCTAACTGATCGCGCAGTTCGTTGGCGGTGATATCGCCGGCCACATTGCGCCAGGGGGCAGTGGCAATACCCAGGGAGTCGATCAGTTCTTTCTGGGTTTTGCGATCTGCCAAGCGGCCAAAGACATTCTTGTTAATGAAGCGGGTGTGCTGCGCCAGGGCATTGGTGACCAGCGTATCCGGCCATTGCTCGCGTTCAGCTGTCACCAGGTCGTCGGCCTTCAGTGCCGGTGCTGTTGCTTCATTGATATCAATTGGGCACACATCCAGATCCAGCGGCATGCCCGCATGTTTCAGCATTGCACCCAATTGGCCGGCGCCCAAAACCCAAATACGTTGGCTCATAACTGACCTCGAAAAACGGCTGGTGACTGGCGACTTACTGGTCGCGAGGATCAGGATTATCCAGCACCGATTGGGTCTGGTCGTGGCGGAATTGGTCGATTTTGGCAGCCAGCGCCGGCTCGGTCACGGCGAGAATCTGGCAGGCCAGCAGACCGGCATTGAACGCACCGGCAACGCCAATTGCCAGGGTGCCAACGGCAACACCCTTAGGCATTTGCACAATCGAATAAAGGCTATCAACACCGCTCAACGCCTTGCTCTGCACGGGTACACCTAAAACCGGCAAGCGGGTGTGGGCGGCAACCATACCGGGCAAATGGGCGGCGCCGCCGGCACCGGCGATAATCACGGCATAGCCGTTATCCACGGCGGATTCAGCAAATTCAGTGAGTTTTTGCGGGGTGCGATGGGCGGAAACGACTTCAGTGTGATACTCCACACCCATTTGCTCCAGGATCTCGACCGCAGCCTGCATAGTGGCCCAATCGCTCTTGGAACCCATAATCACTGCAACTTTTCTTGCCATATCATTTGCCCGATTGCGTTAACGCTCAAGTGTAAGCCCGAAAACGGGCCGGAAACGAAAAAAAGGCGCGCATATTAGCACATGCCTTGGCTGGAGTGGGATTCATCCTGGTGGGTAGTTGCCACTAGTCAGCTTGAAAAGTTATTGGCGCATTATTCCTCTTGAGGCTAGTATGCGCGCTCCCTGGTGAAAGGCTTTCATTGGGCGAGATCTGAACCTTTGTGCAGGATATATAACAGGAAGTGTTTGGGGCGTCTTATCAAGAGTATATGGATCCGGGATCTAATAATCATCATTAAGGAGTGTTTATGAAATACCTATCAGTAGTAGTTGTTCTATGCGTGTTGTTTGTTACTGGATGTGCCAGTGTGCCCCAGCAGCAAAACGTCGATCTGAATTTGAATCTTATCCCGAAAGAACAGAAGATTGGCCTGTACGTATCGCCGTTACCCAAGATTACCACCTCATTTCCTGGTGCCGGTTGCCTGTTATGTTTGGGCGCAGCTGCCTTGGCAAACTCCTCGTTGACTAAACAGGTGGAGACTTTCCAAGCGGAAGAGTTGGCAAAAACCAAAGCGAACATCACTCAGCAGCTGAAAGCCAAAGGCTATGATGTAGTCGTAATTGACACGCTTATTCCTGCGAAAAAACTAGCTAAAATTAAACCTGTTGCAGGCTCAACAATTGCCAAAAATTACTCTGCTTATAAAACCCAACACAATGTTGATCAACTGTTAGTGGTTAACTTTTTAACGGTAGGTGTTGTGCGTCAATATTCAAGCTATGTACCTGTTAGCGCACCGCAAGCGAGTGTGTCGGCGCAATTTTATATGATTGATACTGCGCGCAATAGTTACAGCCTCTACGCCCCCATCAATCTGGTAAAAAGTGCAGATGGTGAGTGGGACGCACCTCCAACATTCCCGGCTATGACCAACGCGTTTTATCAAGCTGAGGAAGAAGCTGTAGATTCCCTGAAGAAACCATTTAATTAATGTGACTTAGCGGCCGCGAGGCCGCTCTTTCAAAGGGAGATAAAATAATGCGCATTATTTTATGGTTAATTTGCTTCATTCCTTGTGTTGTTTTCGCCAAAGCGGAAAAAATTGTCTTCGAAGATAATTTGGTAAATATCCGTTTTGACGCAAAGCAGCCAGTGACCTTTGTCGGAAAAAAGTCATTGGATACCGCAGGGCAGGGGGCGGCGCCGATGATGTATCCTGGCGATACGGCCGGGCTGTTTTTGGTCTCTATTCTTACCCATGCGGCCGTTTCTGGCGGTGTTCAAAAAGCCAAGTTGAACAAAGAGCAGGAAGAAGCTAATAAAGTACTTGAGCCCTATAACTCATATATCGCCGATATTAATGAAGCATTCCTCTTGCAGCATACCCACCTGCAAGAAACACCTGCTGTCACCGAAAACTTACAATTGTTGTTTGGTGAAAAGCATCAGGAAAATAGTCGTTGGCAGATTAGTGTTGTGCCAGTATTTGCAATGACACAAAACCAAAGTAGTTTTTTAATTTACAATAAATTGACTTTTTTTGATCGATCATTAACACCAAAAGAAAGAAAGAAAATTAAAAAAGTAAAGAAAGGTCAGCCTGATCCTAACGAAAAGCTGATCGTGATTGTGTCTGATCCGGTATTGGTTGATGACAAGGCTAATTTTTGGTTACGTGAAAATGCAGATGCATTCCAGAATGCAGTTAAAAATCTCTATGTGGAATCATTTCACTTAGGGGTTGCCCGTCATTTCGGCAACCTGAAAAATCTGGATACCAAGCAGGTAACTGTTAAATATCTGGAAAATGGGGTTAAGAAAGTTGAACGTGGTTATGTAATTTCGCAAACTTGCCAGCGAACCATTTTTGAAACTCTTGCCGGTGAAATTAAATCGGTTCCCAATCTGGAGTTTTCCAGTTGTTCGGCAGTTTGACTCTGGGAAAGCGTTATTTCCTTATAAAAAACGCAGCCACGGCTGCGTTTTTTGTTTTCTGATCGAGTATCTCTTCGTTATCCCCCCGTTGTTATTGTCTCCAGATAGGGGAGGGAGATCATTGCATGTATGTCTGATAGTATGACATCATGCAAACGAACCCACGAAATACTCACCGGCTATTTCCGGGTTCACAATATCCGAACCATAACGAGAATAATGCGGATAGCAACCACAGCCCAATAGTCACAACCGCACCAGCGGTTCCGTGGTTCAACCTTGCCAGGCAGGCGAGCGCATCTCAACCAGAGTCGGCAAAAAGCAAATACCTACAAAATCTGCTTGGTTGATTAGCTATGTTGAAGTTTTATCGCAATGCGGCTTTTGCCGTTATCGCCCTTGCGCTAGTTACTGCGCTCCTTATTTATGTGGGGCTCGCGCAAGCGCGGCTGGATGCTTCCCTGTTTCCGGGACGCGATGGCAATTTCCTGTGGGTATCTGCACTAGAACCCAAAGCACCGGTTGGTAAAACGCAGCTCACATTAAAAAATGAAGTGGGCACAGTGGAATACGATTTCTTTCTCGATCCGGAAAAACCATTTCCCTACACCCATTACTCCATTTATTTTGTCGATCTGATTCAATCCTTTGTACAGGCAGATTTATCGCGCTATTCCAGTATTTCGTTCAAAATCCAATGCGATCCTAAAAACGTACTGATGTTTGTGCTCTTCAGCTTTGATGACAAGGTCACCAAGTTGAGCGATATGGCCAGCCGCCGGGTTTCTTCCACCGCATTTTCCTGCGATAACCATTGGGCGACCGTCGAGCTGGATTTTGCTGATCTGGACACCCCGCACTGGTGGCTTGGGCGCTATGGTTTTGAATACAGCGAGCGCGGTTACCAACTCAATAAAACCATGGGCTTCGCCTGGGTAAATTCCTTGCAAAGCCCCTTGAACACCCCATCCCACGTAAAACTTACCGATGTGCGCCTGGTGGGGAGCGATGTGCGTTATCTCTATGCTGCGATAGGTGTGAGTATAGCGCTGTGGGTTTTATTATTGCTGTGGCAGATGCGCCGCTATATTTCCGTCCTAACGCTGGAATTAAAAGAGCGAGTCAAGCAGGATCAACCATTAATCGCCTATAAAAAATTATCGATCGAGCCGCAAAAAGATAAAGAGAAAAGTTCGCTGCTGCGCTATATGGCGACTGAATATGCCAATCCCGAATTAAGTTTGGAGATGGCCGCGGCGGCACTTGGTATTAATCGCACCAAAATTAATGATCTATTGAAAGATGAGCTGGGTCTAACCTTCAGCAGCTATCTAAACAAATTGCGCCTAACTGAAGCCGCACGCTTGTTATCTGAAAATGAAGATGCCAACGTCTCTGAAATTGCCTATTCAGTCGGCTATAACAATGTGTCCTACTTTAATAAACTTTTTAAACAGGAATATGGTTGCGCCCCTAAAACCTTTAAGGTTTTGTATCAGGCAAAAGATACTGCCTAGCCCTAATTGCTTGTGCGTTTTTAACCATAAAAAAACAAAAGGCCAGATTTCTATAATCTGGCCTTTTGTTTTTGGTGACGGCAAATAGTCTTTTTGCAGGGCCAGGTATAAAACTCACACAAAAAATGCTTGGCGTATTTAAGTGATTGAAATCACATTCTGCTTTTTTAGGCGTCAAAGCGGGTTTAATTAATTACAAAAACTCTTCAATTTTTTGCAGTTTTAAAAAAACACTTCCAAAACTGCAATTTCTTTTCTCCTGATTCCGCTAATTTCGCTCGCAGCTTGGTTACACGCCCTGTGTAGCTCAAGCTCACAGAACGAAAATAATAATGTCAAACCCGATCCATAGCGCCAGGAGTTCATTCATGTATAAAAATAATAAAAGCCTTTATACCAATGAATGTTCTCGCTTTGTATAGCTATACGTTCAATAAAAACACGTTCAATAAAAATAGTTAACCACAGTTGATTTGCAGTGAAGGAAACGCAACCAGTTACAACTCCCGTTGTAAGTAACAGCCGCACCCCAAGTGAGGTTGTAGTCAGTCCTGAATTGGCCCGGTTTTCGGACCGGGCATTTTTCCGGGCAGCGCGAGTTAATTTTTTGACCACTAGCGGAGATTAAAAAATCATGAATCATCCCAACAATTCCAGCCGAAATAACGGCGGATTATTTAAACGCAGTTGCAGTTTTATTGCGGTGAGTGCTGTGCTTGCTGTCGCCTCTCAGTCTGCAAATGCAGCTTGTACCTACACTGTTGATAACCAGTGGGGTAGCGGTTTTGTGGCGAGTATTACCGTAAAAAATGATACAGCGGCAACGGTTAATGGTTGGAGCGTTAACTGGCAATACGCCAACAACCGCATTACCAATGGTTGGAATGCGAATTTCTCCGGTAGTAATCCTTATACCGCGACTAATTTGAGTTGGAATGGCAGCATAGCACCGGGTCAATCTGTTTCTTTCGGTTTTCAAGGTAATACCAATAGCGGCACGGTCGAGCGCCCAAGTGTGAGTGGTTCACTGTGTGGCACCGTACCGGCAACTTCATCCTCGCGCTCCAGTGTGGCGGTGACATCGTCCAGTCGCTCCAGTGTTGCACCCAGTTCTACACCGTCAAGCAGTTCTATTCCTGCAACCAGCAGCTCGCGCTCAAGCGCGCCGGCAACCTCCTCTTCGGCTTCAAGTTTTTCTGTGCCAGCCAATAACTTTGCGCAAAACGGTGGCGTGGAATCCGGTTTAACTAACTGGGGCACGACTGCCGGTACAGTGACTCGCTCAACAGCGGACAAACACAGCGGCAGCGCCAGTGCATTAATTACTGGTCGTACTGCAGCCTGGAATGGGTTGACGTTTAACGCAGGTTCACTGACCAATGGCAACCAATACCAGGTTAATGTGTGGGTGAAATTGGCAGCGGGTGCGCCGGATTCTGTAATCACCTTGACGGGCAAGCGCGTGGATGATTCCGATACATCAACTTACAACGAATACACACGTGTAGCGACAGTAACGGCGACTGCAAACGAGTGGCGTTTGCTGGAAGGCTATTACACCCAATCAGGCACCACTGCATTCCAAAACTTTATTATAGAAGCAACGGATACGACGGTCAGTTACTACGCAGATGATTTCGCGATTGGAGGTCAAGTTGTGCAGGTGCCGAGCAGCAGCTCGCGCAGTTCAAGCAGTGCAGCAGCTACCAAAAAATTTATCGGCAACATTACTACTTCCGGTGCAGTGCGTTCTGACTTTGCCAATTACTGGAATCAAATTACCGGTGAGAACGAAGGTAAGTGGGGATCGGTTGAAGGTACGCGTGATGTTTACAACTGGGCACCAGTGGATCGCATTTACGCTTACGCTCGCCAACATAATATTCCGGTAAAAGCACACACCTTTGTGTGGGGCGCGCAATCACCTTCCTGGATCAATAATTTGAGTGCGACTGAAACGGCGGCGGAAATCGAAGAGTGGATTCGCGATTACTGTACCCGTTACCCGGATACGGCAATGATCGATGTGGTTAACGAAGCGGTAGCGGGTCATCAACCAGCGGCCTATGCGCAAAAAGCCTTTGGCAATAACTGGATTCAGCGTGTATTCCAATTGGCTCGCCAATATTGCCCTAACTCAATTCTGATTTTGAACGACTACAACAATATCCGTTGGCAGCACAATGAATTTATTGCGCTGGCCAAGCCTCTGGCGCAAGGCGGTTATATTGATGCGGTCGGCTTGCAGTCGCACGAATTAAAAGGCATGACCGGTGCGGCAGTGCAAACGGCAATCGATAATATTTGGAACCAACTGGGCGTGCCCATTTATATTTCTGAATACGATATTGGCGATACCAATGACCAGGTTCAGCTGCAAAATTTCCAGGCGCATTTCCCGGTGTTCTGGAACCATCCGGGTTGCGCTTCATAAAAATGGAATTTTATGAAGCGCAACAATGTTCAAACACTCCTTCACCTTTAAAAATAAATAGGGAGAATTCCCATGCGCACTTTTCGTAAGTCAGGCGTTCGCGGTGGCGTGCACCTCGCAAAAATATCCAGCAGTTGTTTTGTAGTTTTATTTGCATTACATACCCAGGCCGCCTGCGATTATCAAATTACCAATCAATGGAATAATGGCTTTACCGCCGCGATTAAAATTACCAACTCCACCAGCGCTGCTATTAATGGCTGGTCAGTGAGCTGGCAGTACGTGGGCGATAACCGCATTAGTAATAGCTGGAATGCGAGTGTTTCCGGTAGTAATCCCTATGCCGCCACCAATTTAAACTGGAATGGCAGTATTCAACCCAATCAAACGGTGGAATTCGGTTTTCAGGGTACCAAAGGCTCTATTGCGGAAATCCCGGTGATTACCGGAGCACCCTGTCGGCAACACCTATTACATGAGCAGCACCACCATGCACATGAACCCCGGTGTGCCCATTATGAAATCAACCGATTTGGTCAATTGGTCGCTCATTAATTACGCTCACGCAGCTTTTGATAACACCAATGCATTGAATCTGGAAAATGGCCAGAATGCTTACGGCAAAGGTTCCTGGGCGAGCAGCATTCGCTATGTGGATGGAATCTATTATGTCAGTACCTTTTCCTACACCACCAATAAAACCTATATCTACAAAACCAATAATATTGAAACCGGCCCTTGGACGGTGTCGACATTAAATGGTTTGTATCACGACTGTTCATTATTTTTTGAAAATGGCCGCGCGTTTTTGGCGTACGGTATTGATGATATAAAAATCATTGAGCTGACTGCCGATGCCTCCGCCATTAAATCCGGTGGATTAAATCAAACGATTATTACCAAAGCCTCGGCAGTCGCGGGTACGGATTTTATTGTGCGTCCTGAAGGAACGCACCTGCAAAAAATCAATGGTCGCTATTACGTGTCTTTAATTACCTGGCCGTCGGGAAAATCGCGCACGCAATTAATTTATCGCGCCAGCAATTTAACCGGCCCCTATGAAGGTCGCGTTGCTTTGCAAGATCAGGGCGTCGCCCAGGGCGGATTAATTGATACGCCCTCCGGTAATTGGTATGCATTTTTATTCCGTGATTCCGGCGCGGTAGGGCGCATTCCCTACCTGGTTCCGGTGACCTGGCAAGATGGCTGGCCGGTAATGGGCGTCGGTGGAAAAGTGCCGGCGAAATTAGGCTTTGCCGTAGAAAATAAAGGCCTGGCCGGCATTGTTGCGAATGATGAATTTAACCGCAGTACATCTACATTGCCGCTGCAATGGCAATGGAATCACAACCCGGATAACAGTGGTTGGTCATTGGTAAATCGCACAGGCTATTTACGCCTCACCAACAAGCGCACTGCTGCAAATTTTGAAGTCGCGCGCAATTCCTTAACGCAACGTACTTTCGGTCCGCAAAGCTCAGCGCGCATCGCCATTGAAACCGCAGGCATGAAAGATGGTGATTACGCCGGCCTGGGCGCATTGCAAACCCGTTACGGTTTTGTTGGTGTTAATAAATCCAATGGCAACAAATCCATTGTCATGGTGGATACCACATCCGGCAGTCCTCAGGAAATTACGCGGATTGGTTTGTATCAGGAGCGTGTTTATTTTCGTATCGATATGGACTTTCGCAATCAAACCGATCAGGCGAAATTTTATTACAGCCTGGATGGCAACAACTGGACCGCAATCGGCAATAGCCTGCGCATGACTTATGACCTGAAACATTTTATGGGTTATCGCGTTGCGCTGTTTAACTACGCTACCCAATCCACCGGTGGTTATGTGGATTTTGATTTCTTTCGTGTTCAATGAACGGCGAATTCAGCAATAGATCTTTTTGTAACACACTAATTTTCAATACCACCTTTACTACAACGGAGACAAATGATGAATAAGCAAAAAAACTCCGCCAGTTTAATACCGCAATTGGTGAGAAAAAATTGCGGCGTAATTGGCCTTGGGTTAGGCGTCGTACTAATGGCACTAACCAATAGCGCATCCGCTGCCTGCACTTACTCTATTGATAATGAATGGAGCAGCGGTTATGTGGCGAGTATCACGATAAAAAATGATACCAATGCCGCTATCAACAGCTGGAGCGTTAATTGGCAGTATGGCACCAACCGCATGACCAATGGCTGGAACGCCAATTTTTCCGGCACCAATCCTTACACTGCCACTAATATGAGTTGGAATGGCAGTATTGCCGCAGGTCAATCTATTTCGTTTGGTTTTCAAGCAGACAAAAATGGTGGCACTGCTGAACGCCCAGCCATTAATGGCAGTGTGTGTGGCGGCAGTGTGGTGGCGAGTTCGTCGGTGCGCTCCAGTGTTGTGCCCAGTTCTTCACCGCGTTCAAGCGTTGCGCCGAGTTCAACACCCATAATCAGTTCAGCACCTGCAACCAGTTCGCGCAGCAGTGTGGCATCGTCGATTGGTTACTCAGTGCCTGCTAATAATTTTGCGCAAAATGGCGGAGTGGAAAATGGTTTAACCAATTGGGGCACAACGGCAGCAACGGTTACGCGCACTACAGCGGATAAACGCAGTGGCGCTGCCAGCGCATTAATTTCTGGTCGCACAGCCGCCTGGAATGGTTTGACTTTTAATGTGGGCGCGTTAACCAGCGGCAATCAATATGAAGTAGCTGTGTGGGTAAAACTTGCACCCGGCATACCCGATGGTGTTATCAGCCTCACTGCAAAACGTGTAGATGACTCAGATGCATCCACCTACAACGAGTACACTCGCGTTGCAACGGTTACTGCAACGGCCAACGAATGGCGTTTGCTGCAAGGCTATTACACCCAATCAGGTACGACTGGCTTCCAGCATTTTATTATTGAAGCAACAGATACCACCGTAAGTTATTACGCGGATGATTTTTCAATTGGTGGTGAAGTGGTGCAAGCCAGTTCATCCAGTTCAAGCACAGCGAGCAGTGCGGCAACCTGTGAATTAAAAGCACCACTTAAGTGGACATCCACTGCGCCCTTAATCAGCCCAAAAAATTCCGGTTGGGTTTCCATCAAGGATCCGTCAGTAGTGAAGTACAACGGCACTTACCACGTGTATGCAACCTATTACGATACTGCCTATAAATCCATGTACACCAGCTTTACCGATTGGAACAATGCGCAAGCCTCTGCACATGTTTCCATGAATGGCAGTACCGTGGGTAATAGCGTTGCACCGCAAGTATTTTATTTCCGCCCGCATAACAAATGGTATTTGATTACTCAATGGGCAGGTTCTTATTCCACAACGGATGATATTAGTCGCCCGAACTGGACTGCGAAAAAGAAATTGCTGCAAGGCGAGCCAAGCGGCGCGTTGGATTTCTGGGTGATTTGTAACAGCACTCACTGTTATTTATATTTCTCGCGCGACGACGGTGTGCTCTACATGTCCAAAACCACCATCGGCAACTTCCCCAATTTCTCCGGCTATTCCATAGTGATGGAAGATCACCGCGGCAACGGCAACAGCTATCTATTTGAAGCTCCCAATGTTTATAAACTGGATGGCCAAAATAAATATCTGCTAATGGTAGAAGCCTACATCAGCGGTCCGCGCTTGTTCCGCTCCTGGACATCAACAAGCCTTGATGGCCCCTGGACTGCTCTCGCCGATACCGAAGCAAATCCTTTCGCCGGCAACAACAACGTCGAATGGCCCACCGGCAAATGGGCCAATGGCATTAGCCACGGTGAATTAATCCGCTCCGGTTACGACGAACGTTTAACCGTAGACGCTTGCAACCTGGAATTTCTCTATCAAGGCCAGGCAGGGAATAGCTCAGACTACAACACTATTCCCTATAAGCTTGGGTTACTGCGCTTAAAGAAATAATTTGAAGTTGTTCTTGTCTTCCTCGGACGCGCCCGGCTGTATGCTGGGCTTTTTTTGCGGGTTGGCTATTTGCCACCTATTTGGGGGGTGAGGTTTGTATATTTCTATATAAATTAGAGAATAATGACTGCACTAACTCTTTGACAGTTGGTGAGCCGGTTAATGATATTTAGCGAGAGTCAAAAATAGGGGATTATAAATGAAGCCAAATTCTTATTTAGCATCGAATTTGATGTTCGTCGTTTTGCTCACTACTTTAGTGGGGTGCTCGTTTAATCCATCTAAACCATTTGTAGCAATGGATGCAGAATTCAAAAAGGCTCCTGTAGTTACCCCGTTTTATGATAATTATTGGTTGGTTCTTGAGGATATTACATTTGAAACGATAAGAGTCCGTGATAGGAAATATTTCAAGATAACGGTGCCCGCTGGATTTGTAACTGATCTAGCTAGTATACCTGTTCCATTGAATCTGGTTTATGACAAAACTGGACGCTATTCGTCAGCAGGAATACTTCATGACTATTTATATTGGACACAATTTTGCGATAGAAAAAAATCGGATCGGTTAATTAAAGAGGGTTTAAAGGCTACAGGGTCTGGATACTTTACTAGAAATTCTATCAAATATGGAGTTTACTGGTTTGGCGGCTTTGCATGGGATAAAAACAAAGAAGCAAGAGCGCGTGGTGAAGAGCGTTATGTTCCCTTGGCGCAGAGACGATTTCCATCCAACACGCTTTGGGCAGTATATAAGTCAAAGATAGATAAAAATGTTGCTCCCCCGTGGAGTACTGCTGAGGCGGCACAGCAAGTTCAGGATGGTTGTAATGTGTTTGTCTTTGATAAGGAGCTAGATAAACAACCAAGTCAAACCCTAGTAGATAGGTAAATTTAGTTCTAATTAAGAATAATACTTATCGGCTCGCTAAAATTTACTGGGAGATGAGTCGTCATCGCAACTAGAGGTAGCCCGTTGATTACTAGTGAGCTTGAGTGCTGAACAGTGCTTAAGACCAGAGCTGTGCTTGAAGCTGCTATTAAGGTTTGAACGTTTTGATCGCTCTAGGTTTGGGTGGCGGCGTGAAGTCATTGCTCGATTATTTTTACTAACACATAAGGGGGAGCATATGAGCCATAAAGCGGGAGTCAATTCCAATACAATTAAAGCGGCAGCTGACGCTTCCTGGGATATTTATAAAAGTAATAATTTCACATACCTACGAACTGTTGAACAATTTAGTTTGCTTTCCGGTGAATTGGTTGCTGGAGTTAGATTTATTAACAACAGAAAAACGGCTGTCGTTGCAATACGTGGAAGCGCAACGACGGGTAATTGGCTCTTCACAAATTTTCAAGCACATTACACAGAATACAGAGTCGTAGACGAAAGTTTATCTGTAGCTAAATCCACGCCTTATCAAGGGGGCTTCTACAGAACCCCAGTTAAAGGTACCTTGCACCAAGGTATCTTTCGCGCATTTAGCTGGCTTTGGTATGGAACTGAACCAATTTTGGGTACAGTTCAAGGCTCAAAAAAAATTGGTATAACTCGTTTAATTCGATACTGTCTACTGTTCATTCTGCTGCCCCTTATTTTGTGGTGTTTATCTTCATCGTTAACCTTGGCCGTTAGTATATCGTTTTTGCTCGGCTTTATTTTTGTAACCACAGAGTCGGGTGTCTGGGAGGATATCTTTAAAGGTCTTCCTGAGAAATCGGGAAAAGATCCGTACCTCTTATTGTCTGAATTAAATTTGTGTGAGCAAGTGATATTTACTGGTCATAGTTTGGGGGGAGCTATCGCGACAATCGCATTCGCAGTCTATCGTTGTTGGTGTCAAAGTGATTGTAATCGTCGAGATAATGCAGAGCTTGTGACTTTTGGAGCACCTCGTGTCGGTGACGTTCCATTTATGGAAGATTTTAGCTCTGTCCATAAAGGTCGATTCTGCCACGTAGTGCATCCGGGGGACCCTGTACCAGAATTGCCACCTAATGGGTTGTTTGAACTCTGGCGTAATCGCTATTGTAAGCGAGGTGGAATAGGGTGGGGAGTTATTATATTTTTCCCAGTTTGGGCGCTCATTAGAATATTATACGCTGCTAATCGAGCAGCAAGATGGACACATGGCGGTCTATGTGTTTTACCACGTTCACCAATTCTGAGCAAAGCTAACCATGATATGGAAGCCTGCTATCTGCAATGGGCTAAAAATAATACTTGTGACTGTGGTTCCTAACTTGTCATCCTATTTGACTAGCAATAAATAAGTACTACGTTTGTTATTGGTTTTTCTTGCAAATTAATCGAATCATACTTTATTACCTATTTTTATAAAAATTAATCTATTAAAAAACTCCATCAGTAAGTCGTTGGAGTTCTTTAATAGATTTTTTGGGCTTTAATTGTTCAATTAGATTTAATCCCTCACACTGCAGTGCCGTCAGATGTGTGCGCAATGGATGTAACTTCAAGGCGATGCGTACCTCACTCCACTGGCAAACGGTCGAATGGAATCAGCCACGGCGAATTAATCCGCTCCGGTAGTAGATCCCTGCAGCCAGGAATTCCTCTGCCAGGGGCGGGCAGGAACTCGTTCAGACTACACACCATTCCCTATAAGCTTGGGTTACTGCGCTTAAAGAAATAATTTGAAGTTGTTCTTCGGGAGGGGCGGCTATATGCTAAGTTTTTTTAGTAAACTAAACTCTTTGGACTCACTAATAATACGGAAAAAAATTTATGAATCAAAAGCCGATATCTGCAACGATAAAATCAAGGTTTGATCTTGGTTATATCCTACTGCTTGATAATGGTTTAGAGGCTCAGTTGCGTGTGCTTGAGCTAAAAGGTAGAGAGTTGCAATTACATGTGGCGGGAACTGAAGAGTTGATATATGGCGAAAACATATTAGTGTATATCCTGCATCAAGATGAAAGAGGTTGTCTTGCCAGTCAGTTTTCCCCGGCTGAACGTAATGAGCGCGAGCAGCTTGATAAATTGAAAGAGAACGCTCGCAACGAGTGTAAGCTTGGCGATACATACCTGGTAGAAATTGAAGTGGTTCTGGAGTGGGGCTATCTTTGCAATCAGGTTAATGGGTATTTATCAGGTGCTATTAAAAAACCGACCAAGGAACTGGGAGTGGGGCAACAGGGATCTGTTTTAGTTGCTGCAAAAAACAACAATGGTAACCCATATTTTGAACTAATTGATTAGAAGGGTAGGATTAATCTATCTGCAAATGTATGGTCTTGGTCGTTAAAAAACTATTATGCTATATGGAGGAAGTGTGAATTTTGAAGAAGAAATGGAAGATGCTCCCTTAACAAAAGAGGAAGAGGAAAAGTTTTTCTTTGCTCAAGTTCCTCAATACGAAAAAGAAGTTTTCGAATTTAGAGGTGCTGAAGACATAGGTGAGCGATATTCTGCAATCACTAGAGCAGCTAAGGCTGCATATATGCTTGGGTTGTTTTCGGAAGCCAGGCAGTGGTTTGAAGAAATGACTGAGCTTTTGAGGTTGGTTCCAAAAGACTGGAATTATGGAAATATAATCTATTACCAAAACTGGATTTTCGGTATGTTTGCTTTTGATGCTGGAAATATGGATGAGGCTAAACATTATCTCGCTCTGGCGGCAAGCACGGTTGGTTCCCCACAATTAAATAGCTTTGGCCCCAACATGAAGCTGGCAAGAAATTTACTAAAGTCAGGAGAAGTGAAGGTATTTCTAGATTTCTTAGATAAGATAGAAATTTTTTGGAAGCATGGAAAACCATGGATTAATGTATGGCGAAATAAAGTTAATCAAGGTTTAATTCCAAATTGCATAATGCATATGTCGTGACCAATACGCGGCGGCGGTACTATCTCGCAGGTTGAGTAGTAATGCCCGCAATTCGCATTAATCACCATAATTTGGGTGTTGCTGCACAATCTGCCAAGTTCCTAGCTTCCGTTTCCGAAATCAGCCATAAAATTCTTTAAAAGGATCTCTAATGCCCGAAACAGAAAAGATAGCTCTGCTGATAGATTGCGACAATGTCAGTCACAATTCGATCGAAGGTGTTTTGGAAGAGCTTGCAAAGTATGGAATGGTGAATGTGCGACATGCGCATGGCGATTGGAACAGTCCTTCCTTGTCGGGATGGATAACAAAATTGCATCCTAATGCAATAAGACCAATGCAGCAATTTGCTTACACCAAAGGAAAAAATGCTACCGATTCAGCAATGATTATTGATGCCATGGATTTGTTGCACAGTAAAACAGTAGATGCATTTGCATTAATGACCAGTGATAGTGATTTCACTCCCCTTGTGTTGCGAATACTGGAGAGTGGAATGCCGGTGTATGGTTTTGGTGAGAGGAAAACTCCGCAACCTTTTGTTGATGCCTGTTCTCTGTTTATTTTTACTGAGAACCTTGCTCTGGAGCGAGAGGAAAAGGCTGATGCTCCACCAGCTCAAGCGAATAAGAAAAGTAAAAATGAATTAAGGCAGGATACAGCATTGGTTAAGTTGCTAAGAACAGCGGCAGAGCAAACAGCAGAGGATGATGGCTGGTCATCATTGGGAAGGGTGGGGAGTTACATTTCTAACAATAGTTCTTTTTCTTCCATCAACTATGGTTATAAAAAGCTTGGTGATTTGATTCGTGCCAGCGAGTTATTTCATATTGAAATGCGTAAGGATGGTGTAGTCATGTATATCAGGGATAATCGAAAATGATCCCCAAACCCGCGACACTAAGAATAGCTCGCCCCACCGATAATCTACAAAAAATAACCCAAATGTACCTGAACGGTTTGGGCTTTAAATTATTAGGTTCTTTTGAAAACCACAATGATTTTGATGGTTCGATCATTGGCCATGAGCAGCACAATTACCATTTGGAGTTTACTCATCACCGCAGCACGCATGTCGGCAGGGCGCCGACTAAAGATAATTTGCTGGTGTTTTATTTTTCTGATTCAGATGTATGGAACGCTTGTTGCCAGCAGATGATTGATGCTGGTTTTGTACAGGTTGAATCCTATAACAGCTATTGGGATTTACTGGGTAAAACCTTTGAGGATGTCGATGGCTATCGCGTGGTGTTGCAGAATCGAGAATCGTCGGTGTAAAAACACCACCGCTAAAACGGTGGCGTTTTTATTTGAAGGCTATTTATACATTGATTGTTGATAAATTAGTTAGATTTAATCCCCCACACTGCTGTACCGTCGGATGACAATGCAGTGAAAGTAATTTCAAAGCGGTTGCGTACCTGGTTCCACTGGCGTGACACTGTGCCGCGATAAGTAATTCCACCGATCACTAATGTGGTTGCGCGAGTGTTGGCATCAAATGTCCAGCTGCCAGAGAGCGCACCGGAAATTCCGCCACCGCTTGCCAACTGGATATTGCTGGATGCTTTGATGGTCGCCGAAATATCTTTGCCGTGATTAATTAATTGATAAGTTCCCGGTACTTCACTGGCAGCGACAGCTTCCAGCGCGGCGCGGCTGCGGTTTGGATCATTGGCATCAATTTTTTCAGCGTAGCGCAGTGGTGAAATGACCGGCCAGCCATCTGCATTCAAGAAAAATTCATGGGTGCGCACTTCGTGTTCTTCGCCGCGATTCGGGAAGCGCGTGTGGAACACAATAAAATATTGGCCGGTTGCTGCTTTGCGATACGCGGAATTATGGCCTGGTGACACATAGCCCAATTGATTATTGCTGTTGGCAAATAAATGATTGCCCATGAGTTTTACGCCGTGGGGCGCAAGACTGGCGGTGTCAAACAAAGGCAGGTTTGGATTCGCTTTTACGTTGCGCATATCTGTGCCTTTCGCATCTACGTAGGGGCCGTCAGCATTGCGCGAACGCGATACACGAATGTTGTAACCACCGGCAGCATCCAGCCCGCCAAAACTCACGAACATGTAGTAGTAATTGGTTTCCGGGCTGTAAATAACATAGGCGCCTTCAATCACCGAATGGTTGCCACCCATTAAATGTTTGCCATAACCTTGCCCCGCTAATGGGAAGCCGGTAGATGCATTTAATTGCATAATAAAAATGCCGCCGGAATAGGAACCGTAAATCATCCACAAGCGATTGCTGTTGTCATAGAAAACAGTTGGGTCAACGGTATTGGGGTGCACTTGTGCGTTGTATACAGTTCCATCTTCACTGATTTGTCCCCACATGCCTGAGCGCAAAATTAATCCGTTGTCCGTATAGGGCCCTTCAATTTTTGATGCTGAAGCAATACCCAAAGCGGATAAAGGTGAGTCGCCTTTGCAGGCGTTGTAATACATTAAGTAGCGGCCATTTACTGAAACAACATCGGGCGCCCAGAGTGTAGTTGTCTGTGCCCAGGAAAGCGCTTCAGATAATTCGTTGTTGACGTTATTAAAAATAGGGTTGCTTGAATTCACGCCTTCGGCCACACGAGACCAGCGCATCAGGTCAGGCGATTTCGCAACTGAAAGATGCGAACCAAAAACATAGTATTGGTTATTGGCAAAAATTACCGCTGGATCGTGTACGGCAATATTGCTAAAGGTTGGTGCAACAAAACTGATTGGAGTCGTAATGGTTTCGCAATTTGCCGCAGTGACATTCGCACCTGACACGATCATGTTGTCGACATTCACCAATCCTTCACTACCTGCTGCTTGCAAGCGTAGTTTGTGTGTTCCTACATCCAGGTAAACATTTGTGCCGCTGCTGGTTAACCAGCTAGTCCAACCGCCGCTAGCGGGAAATGAAATATTGGAAGAAAAAATATTGCCGTTCACCAGTAGATCAGCGGCGCGTGTTGTCGTAGCGGCATAACGCCATTTGAAATTATAGGTTCCAGCGGTTTTTACATTGATCGACCAATCCACGCCTGTGCCCACGGCATTGGTTGTATTCGCAAAGCCGGCGCCGGTAAAACCGGTGTTGTTGCTATCAATCGTTCCATTAACTGCGCAAAAACCGTTTTGGTTTTCTTCCAATGTGATAGTGACATTATTCGATGTTGATGAGATGGATGATGAGCTTAATACAACTGCGCTGGATTTTGACGATGAAGAAATTGCCGCAGAACTTGATGAACGAATAGATGATACAACTGCAGACGAAGCAATTTTCGATGACGAGTTTTTTGATGAGGAAGAAAGTGCAGAGCTTACGGGCGTAATACTGGATACAACTGAGGATGAAACGCCATTACACAAGGGGCCAGACAACGCAGGGATTTCCGCAACGCTGCTATTTTTTTCCACCTGAAACCCAAAGGTCGCGCTTTGACCTGGCTGCAAGTTTCCATTCCAACTTACATTATTGGCAACATAAGGATTGCTACCAGTGATTGTTGCATTCCAGGAACCGCTCAAACGATTGTTCGCATATTGCCAGCTCACACTCCAGCTATTAACAGGAGTTGCGCCGCTGTTAGTAACGGTAATTTCGCCAGTTAAACCTGCACCCCAATCATTAGTTACTTTATAAGTGCATGCCGCGAATGCCGCTTGATTTGCGCAGAGCAAACCCAGCCCCAGCAACCCCAGGGTTAGAGCAGAAATTTTTTTCATAATTGTTCTCGATTTATGTAGTGCGTTAGTTATTGATCTACATCACCAGATCCGCAGGGATCACATCGGCAGGAAAGTGGTTCGGGAATATTGGGTTTCCCGATTGGTCCACTGAAAGGAAATCAACTGAAAGCCATTGCTGAATGTTGCCAGGCCCTGCAGCTTATTGTTATTTGCGGGGTGCTGAAGCCGGCTATATTTTTGAATTATTATCTTATAAATTGCGGGTTGTATGGCTAGATCTGAAATGGCGTAAAAAGTTGAACTATGTCTAATTTTGGGGCGATTTTATAGCCGTTTGAGCGAGTTTGGCGAAACTTTATTTTTATATAAAAAACTAAATTCATTAGTGGATTTTTGGGGGTGAGTATATTTGGGAGCGATCGGATCGAGTATTGGTTGGTGGGGGGGGGGCATTCTTCGATTGAGATGCGGATGGGCGGTGTAGGCCTAAAATCGCTGTGCATTTAAGCAATACACTTTTAACATGGCCTTTAATTACCTACTGCTGTGTGAATACCTATTATGATTATTCGTCCGAAATTGCATTGGTTGCGTATGTTGTTTGTGTGGCGTGGCTCTTTGCTTGCGCGCATATTGCCGCAACTCTGTACGCTGGTTTTGCTTTCAACGCTGATTGTATTGCTAAAACGTTATTGCCCTGGCTTGTTGCCTGACCTAACACCAATTCCTTTTACCCTGCTGGGCATTGCTCTGGCGATTTTCTTGAGCTTTCGCAACTCAGTGAGTTACGACCGCTTTTGGGAAGCGCGAAAATTGTGGGGTGGTGTGCTGAATGATACTCGCGCGTTAACTCGTCAGCAGCTCACTGTCGCCGAAGCGAGTGACGAGCAAAATCGTCAATTTGTTTATAGCTTGATTGCGTTTGTACATGCGTTGCGCGCGCAGCTACGCCAAACCGATGCTACTCCTGCGTTGCAAAAACTCTTGCGCCCGGAGGCAGTTGAACAGGTTATTAGTGGGCGATTTAAGGCAGAGCTGGTGGTGCTGGATTTAGGACGGCAATTGCACGATATGCGCAAACAGGAACAACTTTGCCCAATATTGTTTACTCGTATGGATCAACATTTATCGCAACTCAGTGCCTGCCTGGGTGGTTGTGAGCGTATTGCCAATACACCTGTGCCTTTTGGTTATTCGGTCATTCTGCATCGCACGGTTTACACCTACAGCTTTTTGTTGCCGCTGGGGTTGGTGACCACACTGGGTTTTATGACGCCGCTAATAGTTGCCTTTGTTGCCTATACCTTCCTGGCACTGGAGGCGCTGGCGGAAGAACTGCAAGACCCATTTGGTACAGAGCCGAATGATTTGGCTCTGGATGCCATGACCCTTTCAATCGAATCCGCACTGCGCGAAATGCTCGGCGAACCAATTGAACCTCCGCCGCCAGTTCCTGCAAATTGTGTGGTGACTTAATGCAGGTTGGTCAGTAGTGCCCAAAATGCTCACCCGAAAATTGCTATTTGTTGTTGCGGTGTTGGTCTTTCCATTATCAGTCTTCCATAAAATGTGGCCAGCAATGCTGGCCACTTAATCAAGCTTTCGCTGTTCTATCGGTAATCCTCACCAAATCATTCATAACACCATCCAAACCGCCGTAGACGTTCAGGGTGTTGATTCTGCCGGTGATTTTTTCCAGTACTTCCAGTTCTTTCAAGCGCAACAATACAGGGTTGCCTTCCATGACTTTGGCGGTGTTGTGCAGTGAACGGGTTGCCTGGGTTTCTTCCTGGCGTTTGATCAGGTTGGCTTCGGCGAGTTTTTGCGCTTCTACCACTTGAGTCAAAATCGCTTTCATTTCACCGGGCAGGATTATGTCCCGCGCGCCTACTGACTTGAGTGAAATACCGTACTGCACTGATTTTTCACTCACTAGTGCCAGCACTTGCTGGTTAAGCGAGTTTTTATCAGCCAGTAATTCATCCAGAGTCTGGGTGCTGACAATAGTCCGCAATGCCAGTTGCAGTTCGCGATACAAATAATCCTTGCTGTCCGCCAGTTCGCGTTTCACGATTTCCGCATCCACGATTTGCCATACAGCTGACAAGTTGATGCGCAAGCTCACGCGATCTTTAGTCAAAATTTCCTGGCCGTTTACTTCCATGTTTTGCAAACGCAAATCGAATTGTTTTACTTCGATAGTGCGATTGTATTTCCACCACATATGCAAACCGGGTTGCAGGCTGCGCTGGGTGGTGCCATCTACCATTAAGAAACCGATATGGCCTTCTGCCACGTTATTCAGCGTAATAGCGGTCATGGCAGCTTTGCTCAGCAAAGGGTCGCGTACACCAGACAGTACCCGCACCAGCTTGTCTGCAATTGCAAAGTTTTCGCTGATGTCAATTTTCTCCAAGCTGATCAGGTTCTTTTGTTTCCAGTAGGCGCCGCGTTGGCTGGGGCCTTTGATATCGCGCAAAATACCTTGCTGGTAAACCAGGCCAATTTCATTTTCACCGGTTTCCCACTGATGCAAATAATCCGCAAACGCCGCAGGATACAAATCAGCAAGATATAAAACGTCTTTGCTTACGCCATCGTTCAAGGTGTTGGTCACGTTGATCGATTGCATGGTTAATTGATTTTTCCAATCCCAAAATTCATGGGTGCCAGTAGTGAGCACTTGTTGGAATTGTTGCTCCTTGAACAGCAAGCCCAATTGGCTATCACTGAGTACATATTTTTTCTTAAGTTTCATTTTTCATCCTTTACCATTCCTGGCTTTGTTGTTAGTGCAGGGCCTCCACAGGAAGCGGGCACAAGGGAATTAATTAACGGGCATTGGCAAATCAGTAGCTATCCATTGCATTGCTGTCCATGTCAGTTGTTCCATGCTGTGCAATCAATTGCGTTGATTAGTTGTTGCGCGTTAGTTCATTGTTTCCTTGTGGCAGCTTCCTGTCTGGAATTACTGTGCTGGTGAAATCCTTTGCCCTTTGAAAAACCTTTATGTCAGCACAATAATTCCGCGGAGGTCTGCGGTGTTACATTTTTTGATAGGTTGAAAGACCTATTTGCTAGCCGGAGTTGAACCGGCGACACTCTCATCCTTAGTGAGATGCTCTACCAATTGAGCTATAGCATTGATGCCTTGGCTGGATTTGAACCAGCGCACGAGAATTTTTAATTCACTGCTCTACCTCTGAGCTACAGGGCGGTATTTGGCTACTGCATGATCCCGATACACAAAACATCAATGATGTTTGTGTCAGCCCGCGTAAAAACCGGAGCCGCTGTGATCATTCAGCGATGTTATTTTTCCATCAATAACAACTTGCCAAATTCTGTTTATCGCGCGCTTCCCTGTGCGGATTTTTAACGAATTAATTTTTTACGGTTTAACCTTTTACACACAGCACTTGTTTCAGTGTGTGCACAATTTCCACCAGATCCGACTGTGCGCTCATCACTTTTTCGATGGGCTTATAGGCCGCTGGTGTTTCATCAATTACATCTTCATCTTTTCGGCATTCCACGCCTGCTGTTGCAAGCAAATGTTCACTCATGGATACGCGACGTTTTGCTTCTGCACGCGACATCACTCGCCCTGCGCCGTGGCTACAGCTGCAAAAACTTTCTTCGTTACCCAGCCCGCGCACTATGAAAGATTTCGCCCCCATGCTTCCGGGGATGATTCCCATCTCGCCTTTTTTTGCGCTCACCGCACCTTTACGCGTTACCCATACGTTTTCACCGTAATGGTTTTCGCGGCTGATGTAGTTGTGGTGGCAGTTCACCGCTTCCACATGGGCTTCAAACGGAACCTTCAAAATATCGCGCATGGCTTGCAGTGTTCTGGCCATCATCACTTCACGATTGGTTTTGGCAAAATCCTGCGCCCAGGCAACCGCTTCTACGTAATCGCGAAATTTATCGCTCCCTTCTGGTATGTAAGCCAAGTCCTTATCGGGCAAATTAATAAACCAACGCTCCATATCTTTTTTTGCTTGCTCGATAAAATGTGTACCTATTCGGTTACCTACACCGCGTGACCCGCTATGCAACATCACCCAGACCGCATTGTTTTCATCGATGCAAATTTCGATAAAGTGGTTTCCGCTTCCCAGGGTTCCGAGTTGGTTAAAGTTGTTCGCATTTTTCAAAAACGGATGTTTCTCTACCAGTTTTGCGTAACCATCGCTTAATGGGCTCCATGCATTCAGTACATCATCCGGCACGTTCGCCCAGCTTCCTTTATCGCGCATCCCGCGCATTTTTGGGCTCATTCCGTGCGGCACTTTTTTCTCAATCTCGCTACGCAATGCGGTTAATGAATCTGGCAGTTGTGATGCATTCAGCGTGGTTTTCGCGGCCATCATTCCGCATCCCAAATCCACACCTACGGCAGCGGGAATTACCGCGCCTATGGTTGGGATCACGCTTCCGATGGTTGCGCCCTTACCAAGGTGTACGTCCGGCATTACTGCGATCCACTTATGGATAAAGGGCATGCTCGCCATATTGTTCACTTGTGCCCGCGCGTTTTCATCGAAACTTACGCCCTTGGTCCAGGACTTCACCGGCACTTGCCCTTTGTTATGCATGACTTCGTAGTTGCTCATGATCTTTCTTTTATCCTTTCGTTTTTGTTTACAAAGAGGTAAGTGCAAGTGGATTGCCAACTTTGATGTGACACTTAAAATAATTTATAACTAATTGATTCTATTGTGTTTATTTTTGTGGTTGGTTATTTGATGGTGTTTGGGTAGGATGTCGATATTAATTTATCTATCAAAATGGATAGGAATATATCTATATGAATAATGTGATTGTAGGGATTCTTGGTTCGCGGCTGGATCAATTCGGGTTAGGAAAGAAGCGGTGGACGCGCTGGCGACCCACGGTGGCAATAGTTATGCATCCGGAGTTTCCGATTCATGAATATCTGCTTATGTATTTGCCAGAAGATGAGGAGTTGCTACGTGTTGTATTGGCAGATATGGCTGAGGTTTCTCCACACACTAAAGTTACGCCTGTTCCTATTCAGTGTGATGATCCTTGGGATTTTGAGCAGGTTTACAGTCAGATTCATGATGTGGCAATGAATCAATCTTTTGATGTGGAGCAAAATAATTACTTCATCAATATCACCACCGGTACTCACGTAGCGCAAATCTGTTTATATCTGCTGACGGAAGCCCATTACTTACCGGGCAAGTTATTGCAATCGTCGCCAGCTAAAGAGGGGATTCAAGGTACTTACCATGTTATTGATCTAGATCTTTCACGTTACGACCAGATCGCCTCGCGCTTTGCCAAAGAATCTTCCGATGCGGTAATTCACCTTAAAAGCGGAATTCAAACACGCAATAAAGCGTTTAACGGTTTGATTGATCAGTTGGAGCAAGTATCGATTAAATCTACCGCACCGATTCTATTAAATGGCCCGACTGGGGCGGGAAAATCGCAATTAGCCAAGCGCATTTATGAATTAAAAAAGCAGCGCGGGCAGTTAACGGGTGAATTGGTGGAGGTCAACTGCGCAACCCTGCGTGGCGATAATGCAATGTCAGCATTGTTCGGTCATGTAAAAGGTGCATTTACCGGTGCACTTAACGCGCGTATGGGATTGCTGCGCGAAGCCGATAAAGGCTTGCTGTTTTTGGATGAAATTGGCGAATTGGGGTTGGATGAGCAGGCGATGCTATTGCGCGCCATCGAAGAAAAAATATTTATGCCTTTTGGTGGTGATCAACCGGTTTCCAGTAATTTCCAATTGATTGCCGGTACCCATCGCAACTTATTTGATCAGGTGCGGCAGGGATTATTCCGTGAAGATTTACTTGCGCGGATCAATTTGTGGACTTACGAATTGCCTTCGCTCAAAGAGCGCATTGAGGACCTTGAGCCCAATATCGAACACGAACTGCAAAAATTTACCCGTAATGCCGGCTACAAAGTCAACTTTAATAAAGGCGCACGTGAGCAGTATTTGCAGTTTGCCAATTCAGCACAGGCGCTCTGGCGAGCCAACTTTCGCGATTTAAACTCCAGTATTACCCGCATGGCTACCCTGGCGGTGGGTGGGCGTATTACTGAGTCTATAGTGGACGGTGAAATTCTGCGTTTACAACAGGCCTGGAGTGGATTTCAAACGTCGCTACAGCTGCAGGCTGATTTTGTTGCAGAAGTGCTTTCGCCAGAACAATTAACTGAGTTGGATCTATTTGATCGTTTGCAATTAAATGAAGTGATTAAAGTCTGCCGCAATAGCCGATCCCTGGCTGAGGCGGGGCGCGTATTATTTAATGCAAGCCGGGAGAAAAAAGCTTCTACCAATGACTCCCATCGGGTAAAACAGTATCTGCAGAAATTCGGCTTAAGTTTTTCTTCGGTAGTAGCTGATTAATAATGCAACACCGGTGTTGCTGCTGTTTAATGTAGTGTTTTATAGCTACCTATTGTGAAGCATTGAATTTTTTTTGAAGGGCAATAATAATTTTCGTTGTGGAGAATCGTTAATGGTGTTGCTTGGGAATAGCTTAAAAGGTCAGGTAATTGGATGGGCGGTGGCGTTGACCGCGGCCATTATATTGCAAGGTTGTGCAACAGGTGGAAAAAGTGCCACCACTGTTGTAACTGATATGGCGTCGTCCAATTCAGGTAAACCAAAAATATCAGGCTTGGTTGATTTGGGTGGGCTCGATATTGTTGTGGGGGATACATTACCTGAATCGAGAAGCGATAAGCGTTTTTCACCCGGAGAATGGGTATTGTTGCAAGGTAGTAATCTGGGTGTGACAAAAGTCGATATAGATGGAACAGCAGTCCCTGTTACCAAATATTACCGCGGTCAGCCGCTATTTCAAATCCCGGTGGGCTTGTCGCCCCGAAAAGAACATCAAATACAATTGACCCATTCTGGAGGCAAGGCAAGCTACACTTTTTTATCCAGTCATTATATTGTTGTTACAGATACAGACGATAAAACTATTCATTTGGTTCGCACCAATTCCACGGCAGAGGGGGGGATAGAGAGCGATTGGCTAAAACTGGACGCTAATTTTTCCCGGCCATTATTTAATTTAATATCGGCCGATAGTCGCTTTATGTTTTGCATCAATATTAAAGGGCGCGCGAACAATGCTGCTCTAAAACACCAGAGGGGCTACACCCTTGAAGTTGCTACCTTTCATCTGGCTGCTCCTGAAAAGCCTGAGCTGTTGACTTCAATTGATGTGGAAATTGAATCGGCTTTAACAGATGCAGTCATTGGCGATAATAATCAGCTAATGCTACTGGGGCGGCAGAGTTTGATTGTTTTGGATGTGTCAAACCCACAAAAGCCTTTGCCTAGAGGGCGCATGATATTGCCGAATAACCCCAAAAAATTAGAGCATACCTATTATGGCGATGCGGTTTTTTTAAATGGAGGTACACAAGTTGCTGCGCTTGAGGTTCAGAATAATACGGTCACTTTAATTGATATATCGGTAAACAATAATTTTACCCTGCTAGATAATTTGGCTGTGCTGCCAGAAAAAGCTATACCTTTCAGTGTGGATCTGGAGGCTGATCCGCAATCGCCCGGTAGTTTTTGGGTCCTGCAAGCCCCCAATTACCGGTTAATAGATTCACAATTGTTTGGTAATTTATACGATCGCTATATTCAGCGAGAAGATGTTCCCTTTGAAAGAAAAGCGGTTTATCAATTGCAGAAAGTGCAAACAAGACAGGGAAAGCTTACTCTTGATAAGGTGCTGCAGCTACCGGAAGGCTATGCAGCTTACTATGCGGCCTTTGGTCGAGATGGCAGAATTTATGTGACAGCAACAAAAATGAATTTTTTTTCGTCAGGTTTTTTTGTGGGCGATACAAAAAACATATTTGATGCTGCCAAAAGTATCCTGCGCGATAATGTTTCGTTGGGGCGGGTGATTGCAGTAAATACCCAATCGGGTGCTATAGATAATGTTGCAGGCGGCGTTGGTATTTATTATCACCTTGTGGATGTTCCTGATATAGGCCCGGTCTTTTCCTTGCTTAAATTTGGCCCTTCATTGAGTTATCCTTTCATTGTCCCATCCTGGGGAGTGGGCATAAAATCTACAGGTACGTATACCAAGCGAAAAATGAATTATCGTGCACTATTTCCGCCCTATTCTGTGGGGTATGTTGGGTATCAATATTAGATCCAGTGTATAAATATGGCAGCGGATTAGTTGCTGCCATATTTATCGGTGAAGATCTAATGAGATTTTACTGTTTAAATAATTAATGCATTGACGGTGTTTCCCAATTTGCCCAGCGTGATGTTTCTACCGGAAACGTACCATCAGTTTTTTGAATCTGGGTATTAGCGCTGGCATTATTCAGCAAAAATTTTTGCACAAATGCATTTACTTCCGGTTGCTGGCTTGCGGGCAGTTGGCAATGGTTGTGCCCACCCACTTGTGATACTCCCATATTGTCGCTTACGCCTAACGCCTTCCATATTTCGCGCGCAACAACGGCGGTTGTATAAGTGCTTTGATTGCCCAGCCATTCCATCGAAGTATTTTCGATAACCAATAAACCGCGCGGCGCAATTAATCCCATAACACTGTGATGATCAAACGGCAGTTTATTGGCTGCCTCGCTGAATATTTTAAATTGGTCGGTAAACCAAACGTTTTCCGTTACTATCTGGCGCAGGGTTTGAACATTTTGGCCTGCGGCCAGTTGTGCGTCGGATATGCGCCAGCTTGCTGCACCACCGGAGCCGGATTCCTGCATGATGGTCAGGGCAATGCGTTCATCCAATGCGCCGGTAACCAATGCACCTTTGCCATTGCGTGAGCAGCCGGTTACGCCTAAATGATTTGCATCGATTAATTTATTGTCTTGCATTTGCAGGACATCAATTAAACGGCTAACGCCCCAGGCCCAGGCGGTCATGGCGCTGGCGCTATGGTCGCTGCCATAAAGTTCATAAAATTTTCCTTTGCCGCGCGATTGTCCGTTTTGTTGTTCCCCGAGCAGATTGTTCGGGAATTGGATAATGGCAATACCTTGCTTTGAGAGTTCTTCATTATTTAGAAATGAATTGCCTATGCCAATCATGGCCGGATAGGGCGCGGTACCGGCTGAAGGAAGGATAATATTTGCATCAAACGAAATCTCTTTGCCATTTTCAGTTATGGCTACAGTGATTTTTTCTTTGCTAACTATGCCATGCACCTGTTGCGGCTTGGCGGGTTTTATTCCTAACTCGTAATGCTGTGCTTGTGCGGCGATTTCAACGCGACGGCAAGGCCATTGTTGCTTTTCAGTTATCTTGCTGCCATTCATCGCCACAAATGGATTGGGTAGTTCGGGGATTTCAGCCAAATCGGCAAATGCGGCAAGTGGTGGAATATTGCAATGACCCGTGGAATTCTCTCCGGTTAAAACCGGGCTGGGGGTTGTGTTGGAATCGTTGGCGCTTACTGATGAAACCGAAAGCGGTGCGGATGTGGTTGGTGGTGTGGTGGAAGTGTTTTGGCTCTCACCACTGCCGCCACATCCAGCGACAAAAATAACTATTGCCGGGATAACATAATTTTTATTAAAAGCTCTCATGTGCTGTGTCCTTATTATTAAGGTTGGTGTTGCTATGAGAGGTTGTGTCTGAATAAAACTCTTATCGTTGTTTTCCTACGATAAGAGTTTTCATAATGATCTGCAATTGGCTAAACACGACTTATCATTTCTATGACCTGATAATAAATTGGAATTCCAATTAGTACGTTCAGTGGAAAGGTAACTCCGAGTGCGGCGAAAATCGCCAGGCCAACATCGGCTTCTTTTATTGCCGCTTTAATGGCCGCAGGTGCGGCGATATAAGATGCGCTTGCGGTTAATGATGCAAGAATTAATGTGCTGCCAATCGGTAAATGCAAGGCAATGCCGGCGGCAGTTCCTATAAGTGCTAATACAGATGGCGCGAGCAAGGCAAAACCAATTAATCTCCAGTGTTGTGTTGGGAAGGGATTCAAATGTTGCGATGCACAAACACCCATTTCCAACAGGAAGAGTGCGAGTAACGCTTTAAATGCGCCGAGAAATAGCGGAGCAACATCTCTACTCGCGTCAGGTCCGTATAGGTAGCCAATAATTACCCCGCCGGTTAGCAATACAACTCCGCGACTGGTCAGTGCCTCATGCCAAATTCCCTTCATGCTGGCTCCTGCACCAGTGGCTTTTTTATACAGCAATATTCCCACCACTATCGCCGGCAATTCCAGCAGTACTAAATAGAGTGTGGTCTGTGGGGCGATGCTGAGGTTATTGGCCTCCGCAAATGCGATGGCAACTGCGAAGGTGCCGGCGCTGGCAGAGCCATAGTGCGCGGCGATACTGGCGCTATTGGCGGCATTCAGTTGTACTAGTTTGCGCAATAAAGGGTAGAGCAGTAGGGGAATCGCAACTCCCAGCAGGATCACCGTAATCACTTCTGGCAGCAATTGCCAATTCACATTGCCGTGTAACGCCAGGCCACCCTTCAGGCCGAGTGTCAGCATCAACAGTATGCTCAGGGTGTCGTAAGCGGCCTTGGGGACTTTTAAGTCTGATTTGGCTACCCCGGCCAGAACGCCGAGCAGGAAGAACATAATTACGATATCGGGCATGGTCATAACCTCTTAACTTGCCGTAGTTGACAGTATTCGAGGTTATTTTGGCGACTCTTTTGAATAGATGATAATTAATGTTTATGCTTGTTGGTATTGATGATTATCTATATTGGTCGTTGGAGACCAGCTTTGAATATCCGCCACCTTACGTTTCGTTTGCTGCAAGTTTATATCGCGGTAATCCGCACGGGGTCCATTTCCCAGGCGGCAGCGCAATTGCATCTGACCCAGCCAACCGTATCCCAGCAGATAAAGCGCCTGACGGAAGCGGTGGGCGATGAGTTGCTTGAAGTTCGAGAGGGGCAATATCAACCAACTTATGTCGGGCGCGAGCTATACCATGCGGCATTGGATGCGCTGGGGCGGTTTGATGATTTCAACAGCTTTTTAAGCGAGGCGGCGCAGGGCGATAAGGGCCACTTTAGCCTGGGGGTTGTGACCACTGCGCAATATGTTTTGCCCTTATTACTGAGCCCTTATACACAGCAGTATCCCGGTGTGGATGTGACTTTTAATATCGGCAACCGCAGCAGTGTGTTGCAGCGTTTTCAAAATCAACTTGATGATTTGTATTTGTTTAGTCATCCACCCACTGGCGACCATGTAGTAAGCGGGCGATTTTTGCGTAACCCCTTAGTGTTGATTGCACCACTGAATCATTGGGCGGCAAAAAAGAAATCGCTGAAATTTTCGGAATTGGTTAACGAGCGATTTTTAATGCGCGAGCCGGGCAGTGCGACGCGCATGGTGTTTGAAAATTGGCTGCGCGAGCAGAATTATCAATTGCATAACACTTTGCAAATTGAAAGCAATGAAGTGATTCGGATGAGTGTGGAAACCGGGTTGGGCTTGGCTGTACTTTCCGAGCACACCCTGGCGCAAGCCAACGCCAAGGTAGCAATTTTGCCGGTAAAGGATTTTCCGCTCACCAGTCACTGGTATCTGGTACGCCATGGCGACCGGCGTTTACCGGTCGCCGCGCATAATTTTATCCGTTATATGAATGCGCATTTAGCTGAGTGGGTGGATGAAAAATATATCCGCAATGAACTGGATTTACTGCTGGACGGGCACGGATAAATCCAGGCGCGCAATCACCGGGAAGTGATCGGATGGGTACACACCATTGTAGGTTGTAGCATCCACCTGATGCGTCAGCACTTTAGAATCTTTTTTTACAAATACAAAATCGATTTTGTTATCTGTCTCGGCATTTTTTCCAAAATCATTAAAGGTTTTATTGCCGCCCGTTGCTGGTGTTGTGGCTATTTTGGCAGCGTCGGCCAAGGTTTGGGTGATGATTTCATAGCCCTTTGCATCGGCTTTAAAATTAAAATCGCCTGTCACTACAAAATTGTCCTGTGTGCCGAGTTTGGCGATTTCAGCAAGCAGGAATTTTGCACTTTCCTGGCGAGCCAGTTCACCTTCATTATCAAAATGGGTGTTAAAGACCAGCAAGGTTTTTTTATTCATGGCATCGGTTAATTTGGCGATGCTGAGTGTCCGACGAAAAGAAGCATCCCATCCGCGCGACACTTGTTGTGGGGTTTGTGATAACCAGAGTGTTTGTTGTCCAATTAGCGCGAAGCGGTTGTGACGAAATAAAATGGCAGTGGTTTCACCTTTTTCTTTGCCATCTTCGCGGCCCACGCCAATCCAGGAATAGTCATCCAGCATTTCCACCAGATCTTCAACTTGCGGAATTTCTGCCTCTTGCAGGCCGATGATATCCGGGTTGTGCATTTTGATCAGGTGCGCCACCAGGTATTTACGTTTTTTCCAATAGTTCGCATTTTCAGGAGATTCACAGGAGCCGCAACGGATGTTGTAAGTCATTACATCCAGTGTCTGGGCTTGAATAAATCCGGAGCAACTCAGGGACAATAATGCGATCAGCAAAAATTTCATCATGATGACTCCGGTTTTTCTGATTGGCAGCTCCAGCAATAATCAAAAGCCGGTTCATTAATTTCCTGACATTGGCTGCAGAACCATTGTGGTAAGTGGGATTGTGAAAAAGCGTTTTCAATTATTACTGCTGCGCGCTCGTGTTGCGCATCATTGACTACCCATAATTCCGGCCAGCTGCTGATAGGTGCTAACTCCCCAATTGCACTGGCCGCAAATTCATTTTTCCACACGCAGTGAATGCCGGCTTGCTCCAGCAAGTTGTGCGCATTGCTGACAAACAGCCGGTTTTCATGAGTGTAGACGAGTTTCATTGGCTTTTTTCCACTATTGGGGTTGATGCAAGCTAACGTCTTTAAAGGTTTTTAAACTGTCACTTTCATGCTCGATTAACTCATCGCCCTGTTGGTCGATAAACAATACCGGCAGCTGATTGGCGTTGGCCACTTTTAATCCTTCCTCGCTGCCCAGGCACAAAAGTGCGGTAGACCAGGCATCGGCAATGGTGGGATTTTCGTGGAAGAGCGTCACTGAAACTGTGTTGTGTTCGACAGGTTTGCCAGTGCGTGCATCCAGAATGTGGCTGTAACGCTTACCGTTGCTATCAAAGAAATGACGATAGGTGCCAGAGGTCATTAATGCCATAGGTGCGCCTGAGTCAAAACTGGCAATCTTATGCAACTTGCGCTCATTGGGTAGTGGTTTTTCTACGGCGATTCGCCAGGGGGCGCCGTCAGGTTTTTTGCCGCGCGTTTGCAACTCACCGCCAATTTCTACCAAATAATTTTGCACACCAAATTGCTCCAATACTTTTACGATACGACCCACGCTGTAGCCCTGGCCAATGGAGGAAATATCCACGCGCAACTCCGGCAATTGTTTGCGCAAATGGGTACCGTCGATAGTTTCAAGCTTATTCATGCCGACATTGCCGAGTGTTTGCGCGAGAGCTTCATCGGTGGGTGGAGAAAACACATCCTTTTTAAAACCCCATAAATCAAACAGGGGTTTAATGGTCAGGTCATAGCAACCGTTGCTCGCGGTATATACTTTGCGCGCTTCTTCAATTAATGCAATTAGCTCGGCGTCAGCCGTTACTACATCGGTAGTTTTTTGTGCATTAAATTCTTCGATGGCTGAGTCGTCGCGATAATTGGAAAGCGCCTTGTCGATACGTGCAAATTCATCGTTGACAGCTTTCTCAATGGTGCTAATGGGCGTTGTTGAATCCTCTGGTAATTCAAAGGTCAGGTTGTAAGTGGTGCCCTGGGCGGCGCCCTGGATTTTGCTTAACTCCGGCGCTTTGCTACAGCCGGCCAGGAGTGCGATGGATAGTGCCAGGCCTAAATAGCGACGAGGCGAGGGTGATGCGGGGTGTGTGCGGGACATAGCTAGACTCCGGAAATCTATTTAAATCATTAGCGGGCATTATAGCGGCCGATTGCGTGTGGATAAGTCTGTTTTTTGCGCAATTCGGGGTTATCATCAAAACTTAACCTAATTTATCTCACTGCATAAAGGAGTGGTCATGCTCTATTCCGCCAACCAAACCAGCGCGCGCCTGCTGTTAGAATTTGCCCAGAATAAGTGGATTGATAACAATGCTAATGCCGATTTGCAGGATCACCAGCGCTATCTACTGCTGCATGACCTCTATATCAAAGCGCGCAGCTTTAGCATCATTAACAAGGTCGCTTTCTGGTTTGCCCTGCTTGGTGGCATAGCGGTTGTGGCTTGGCCGATGGTTGCCGAGTTATTTAATATCTTTAGCTGCAATAAGGATTTTTTGGTATTGGCTTCTGAGCTATCTAAATTCTTTGGTTGTGATACGGGTGGGGAGCTAATTAAGAATTTTTTTTCGTCAGCTGTTACCCAAACCACTATCACCGCTTTTGCCGGCCTAGCGTTTGCCATTTACTCCCACTATAAAAAACGCCAGATGTTTGTAGAGAATTTAATGCGTTCTATTGTGTATGCCGAGGATTGGGAAGCAACCATGGCGGTGCGGGTCATCAAGGAAATTGAACGCATTGATTCTGGCTTTGGTTTTGCGGAGACACTGGGTAAAAAATCTAAAAATACCAACGAGGAAAATTAAACGACGTGTGAGAAAAACCTTTAAGTCGCCGCTAGTGCGGCGACTGTATTACACAGGATCGCTTTCACCACCAAAGGCAGCGAGCAGGGCAGCAATAAAATTTTTCAATTCCATCGCCATAATCGCAAAGTCAGCATCAAATTGTTCGGCTTTGCTTTCAGGGTTGCGCTCGTTGGCTTTATCGCTAATCACATCTTCAAACTTCACGCGCTTGATACCCAGCTGATCATCAATAATGCAGCTGATAGCTTCTTTCCACACCAGCGCAATCTTGCTGACGTGCATGCCGCTTTCCAGGTGATTGCGAATTTCTGCCGCGGTGAGATCCAGTTTTTTACAGCGCACTACACGGCCATCTTTGGTGGCTTGCAGCTCTACTTCCTCGCCCAATTCAAACTGATGTGGCGCCTGGCTTTCGCGCAGCCAATGAGTCATCACTTGCGTGGGAATATTTTTAGGGGCGATCGGTAAGCAGCGCAAACTGCCCAGTGCTTCGCGCAATTTGCTCAGTAAATCTTCCGCGCGTTTTGCCGAGGATGAATTCACCACAATTAATTTTTCTTGCGGCGCTATATAGGCGTAATCCAGCGTGGAGCGGGTAAATGCCTTGGGTAGTAATGAAAAAATAATTTCATCTTTTAATGAATCGCGTTCTTTGCGGCTAACCGGGCGCGATTCTGCTTCATTAATCGCCTGGACTTTTTCTTCCAATGCCTCTTTGATTACGCCACCGGGCAGAATTTTTTCCTGCTTCTTGGCGCAGATCATGATGTAGCCGTTGGTCACATGCACAAACTCGCTGCCGTGACGACCGAGCGGGAACTCAAAACCATAGCGTAGAGGATCAAGACTGCCGCAGGGGTTAAAGCAAAACTCGGCGAGCTTTTCATTTAATTCTTCGGTGGAAATAGTCCACTCTTCGGTCAAGCGATACAAACGTAAATTTTTAAACCACATGGAAAATCCGATAACAAAAAATATCTTTCAACCGGCTGGCCAGGTGCGATAAAGCAGGGGTTCCGGGGTTCTCTTTGAGACTGTCGGAGACATGGATGTCGACGACAAGCCTCCAGGGATGGATTCACGGCGCGTCTCAAAGAGAACCCCGGAATCCATGCTGGTGTTTAATAAAAAAGAAAAAACTCTGCTGAGAAATTGAATTACCTGAGTTATTCAATGCTCATTTTTTGTGGGTGGTATTAACCAACAATATCCAACAACTCAACATCAAAAATCAGCGCTGCATAAGGCTTGATACTCGCGCCAGCACCGCGCTCACCGTAAGCCAGGTTATGTGGAACGTACAAACGCCACTTGGAACCTACCGGCATTAATTGCAGGGCTTCGGTCCAGCCGGCGATAACGCCATTCACCGGGAAATCGATAGGTTGGCCGCGATTTACTGAACTATCAAACACAGTGCCATCAATCAAAGTGCCGTGGTAATGGGTTTTCACTTTGGAGGTTTTGGTTGGAACAGCGCCGCTGCCTTGAGTAATCACTTCATATTGCAAACCAGAAGCCGTCACAGTGATACCGGCTTTTTTAGCGTTCTCGGCCAAAAAGGCTTCGCCTGCGGCGGCCAGGGTTTTGCTTTGCTCGGCTTCTTTGGCTTGCATGCGCTCGTTAATCTCGACAAAGGCGGCTTGCATTTGCTCATTGCTGTAAGGCATTTCTACACCGTTCAGGGCATCCAGCAAACCCTGGGCAACTGCTGCGGGTGACACACCATCAAACGGATTGTCGGCCAATTGTTGGCCCATTTGGCGGCCGATACCGTAACTCACAAGCTCTTCAACGCTGTAATTGCTGGACATAGGGAAATCTCACTGTGCTGTAAAAATAAAAAGCCCCGCACAGGGCAGGGCCGCTTAAAAGGTGGGGCAGTCTAGCAGATACGGGGGCTAATCTGTCTCGGAGTTTTTGGGCTCATCGGGGGTTTGTTCAGGCGCAAATACATGCACCTCGCGCATAAAAATCCCCCAGAAGGCGATAAACAGGGCGGCCACCAAGGGGCCGATGACAAAGCCGTTGATCCCGAATAAACCCAGGCCGCCGAGGGTGGAGAGCAGCACTATGTAATCGGGCAACTTGGTATCGCGGCCAACCAGGATTGGGCGGAGTATGTTATCCACCAGGCCAATCACACCCATGCCAAACGCAATCAGGATAATGGCTTTCACATTGGCGCCGGTGGCAAATAAATAAAGCGCTACCGGTGCCCAGACAATCGCCGGGCCTACCGCCGGGATTAGCGACAGCACCGCCATCACCACACCCCACAAGAGCGCACCGGGAATCCCGAGAGCCCAAAAGATCAGCCCGCCCAGGGTGCCCTGAATAATGGCAATTACCATATTGCCCTTAATGGTTGCGCGGGTGACTTCGCCAAACTTGGCAAACAGCATCCGCTCGCGTGCATCACCCAAAGGCAAGGCGCGAATTAATAGCTCCAGCAATTGCTGGCCGTCGCGCAATAAAAAGAAGGTCAGGTACAACATCAGGCAGATATTGAGCAGCAACTTGAAGGTGTTCTGACCAATGCTCAGTGCATTCTGTGCCAGCCATTTACCGGCGGTCATACTAAAACTGAGTGCGCCTTCTTTGATTTTGGTGATATCCACCCCGAAGCGATCCAGGGTTTGTTGTACAGCCGGAAACGCGGTACGCACCTGCTCAATATACTGGGCCGGGTTAACCTCGCCTTCCTCCAGCTTTTGGTAGAAGGCAGCACCTTCGGCTACCACTGAGCTGATCAGGAAGATCACTGGCAAGACTACAACCAGGATGCAAGCCGTGAGGGTGAGCAGGGCGCTGGTGTTGGTGCGGCCTTTCAAGACATCCAACAGTTTTAGCTGCAGCGGATAAAAAATCACCGTGATGGCACATGCCCAAAAAATAGTGCCAAAGAAGGGTTTAAGTATGAGTAAAAAGCCGATGGTCACAATCAGTAAAAACAGCAGAAACGTGCGGGTTTCCAGTTTTTGTTGCATGGCGCTTGTCCTTCACAGAGCGGGGTGAATGGGGCGTGACTATACGGGAGCAGGGCATCAGTGTCATCTGCACACTGTGACTCCCGGATCGGCAAAGTAGTGGCTTATCTTCTATGCTTCAACAATATTCACTCGCCGCCGGGCTATCTCGCTGATGTTGGTAACACAGTCTTACCTCACCGCCGTTGCATTATTGCGTCCATTCATTGGGGGCATGATGTGCGTGCTTTGTATGGGGATAAGTGGCTGGTCGGTAGCAGGCGAGGATGACAAGATCCATATCGCCATACAGGTGCAAGCTACCCAACTGGAAGAGCCTGCCGATTACTTCACCAGCCTGTTATTGCTCGCTCTGAATGCCAGCAAAGCCGATAACGAAGTTATTGATATTGAGTTTTCCGAGCGCGATTACTCCCAGGCGCGCTGGATTCATCTGGCGCAAAACGACACGCGCAACCTGGTTATCTGGACTATGACTGACAAGGAGCGCGAACAACAATTGCGCCCTGTTCGTGTACCCTTATTTAAAGGTTTGTTTGGTTATCGCGTGTTTTTAATTCGCGCGGATGAGCAGGAACGTTTTAATCAAATAAAAACACTGGACGATTTGGCGCAATTACTGGGTGGGCAGGGAACCCATTGGCCAGACACGCCCATCATGCAGCACAATGGTTTGCGGGTAACTACCGCAGAGACCACCGAATCATTGTTTCGCATGATGAATGCCAAACGCTTTGATTATTTTCCGCGCGGTATTTCCGAGGCCTGGTTTGAACTGGCGCAGCGCCGCGAAAAAAATCTGGTGGTGGAAGAAAATATTTTGCTCTACTACCCGGCGGCGCTGTATTTCTTTGTGAACAAAAAAAATGAAGCCCTTGCCAAGCGTATTGAGCGGGGTTTGGAAACATTGATCGATAACGGCAAATTTGATGAGTTTTTTTATAATCACCCGCGCATAAGCTCCGGGCTGGAGCGACTCACCAATCGCCATATTATCTATTTGGAAAATCCCTTGCTTCCTTCCGAAACACCGCTTGCTAATCCGCGCTATTGGATTAATTTAACCTCGTTCACCGCAACAGCTAATCAATCGGCGGCGGCGTCACAAGTTACCGCGCAATAGGTCTAACTGTAAGGGCGCAATTTATTGCGCCCTTCTCGTTGTGTTTCTCTCATTGCTTATCGCCCGCTTCATTAAACGGTATGGCGATTTGGTAGCGAGTACTGCGCCCGCCGCCTGGTAATTTTTGCAGACAACCTTTTTCCAGTAGATCTGTCAGATGGCGTGTGGCAGTGGCTTTGCTGACTTTAGCTACTTTTTGATATTGCGCAGCGCTAATGCCGCCACGAAAACCGCGCTCGCCGCCATCCAGGAGTCGATTTAATACTTTGCGCTGTTCGGCAGAAATATTGTGGTGGTGAAACTCTTGCCAAAATTGTTTTTTAAGTAAAACGGCATCTATAGATTTGAGTGCATCTACCAGGCATTGGTTTAATGTTGTTAAAAACCAGGCTAACCAGGTATCGATTTGCAAATTGCCGCTTTGAGTTTGCTCAAGGACTTTGTAGTAGTTGGTTCTATTTGCCAGGATTGCTGTCGACATGGCAAATAAACGAATCGATTTCGCATCGGCTTGGGCTAAAGCTAAATCTGTTAATGCGCGCGTAATACGACCATTGCCATCGTCAAACGGATGCAGGGTAATAAACCACAAGTGAGCTATAGCAGCGCGCAACAAAGGCTCCTCATTGTGCGATGAATTAAACCATTGGATAAAAGTTGCTACTTCATCATCCAGTTGTTGGCGTGGCGGTGCCTCAAAATGTACGCGGGGGTTATCCCATCGACCGGAGACAACTTGCATTGGTTCCTCGCCGCGCAATTGCCCAACGCGAATGTTGACCAGTCTCGGCTCGTCGTCTGGAAATAACCAACGATGCCAACGCAACAAACGCTCAAGAGTTAAATCTCCAGTACTATTTTGCACGGCGTCCAGCATTAATTCTGCAAGACCTTCGGTGCGGTTGCTGACTGGATAATTTAGTAAATCATCTTCTAGCTTAACCCCCAGACGTCGGGCGAGGGACGAACGTACAGATGCAGCGTTAAGGTTTTCTCCTTCAATAGCGGAAGAAGTAATGATGTTTTGCAACAAAGCATCCAATGCGGCTCCCGCGCCCAAGCCTACATCCACATTTCCTGCGCGGCCAAGTAGTAAACCTATGCTCCTATGGGCACTGGCAAGCAATGGTTGGATGGTCTCTGTTTGCCATGTGAAATTGGGCCAATCAGGCTGCTGCCAGATCCAGCGATTAGGTGGTGTGTAGTCGGTCAAATCTTGTCTCCGTGTCACTAATGAGCCGAATAATGGTTTTATTTGGCTCATTATATGATCTGAATGGTAGTTTTAATTGGCTCAGGGGGCAAATATTCCCGTAAGGACGCAATTTATTGCGCCCTGGAGATCGCCAATTGATAGCTTTTGGAGATGACCTAATTAGATCAGGGCGCGATAAATCGCGCCCCTACATCAGTGATGAGTTTTTTCGGTGGGATTGGCGCAACTGGACTCTGGTGTTTTGGCGCAGCCGCTACAGCCGCCGCAAGCAGCGGATTTTTTTGGGGAGAAAAACCAGCGGCGCAGCAGAAATACTGCAGCGCTTAATACACAAACACCGACGATCACTTCTTGCCAGGGAATTTCCTGCCACATAATTGCCTCCGGTGTTTACCTGTTTAACCCACAATCGCCGTGGCGATTTGATAAGTCGCCCATGCAGCAAAGTAAGCCAGTGCAAACAAATAAATTGTGAAGAAGGTGGTCGCCTTGGCGGAGTTGGTTTCGCGTTTTACTACCGCAATGGTGGAGATACACTGGGGCGCATACACAAACCAGGCGAGGTAGGCATAAGCCACTGGCAATGACCAGCTTGCCGCCAGGGTAGTGCCCAGCGCCACATCGATAGATTCTTCGCCCACCGCATAAACCGTTGCCAACGCACTAACAGCAACTTCGCGCGCGCCCATTGCTGGAATCAAGGCGATACACATCTGCCAGTTAAAACCGAGCGGTGCAAATAATGGCTGCATAAAGTGGCCGAGCTGACCGGCAAAGCTGTAATCAATTGCTGGTTGGGTAGCGCCTTCCGGTGCGCCGGGGAAGGTGGCAAGGAACCAGAGCACTACGGACAATGCCAAGATGATTGTGCCCACGCGGCGCAGGAAGATCCAGGCGCGTTCGCGCAATCCAATCAGCAGGTGGTAAGCCATAGGCCAGCGGTAGCTGGGCAGTTCCAGTAACAGTGGGAATTCCTCGCGCGCGGCGCGGCGGCGCATAATCCAGGCGATCAGGGCTGCACTGGCGACGCCGGCAAAATAAAGCACAAACAGGGTGAGGCCCTGCAGGTTAAAAATGCCCCAGACGTGTTGCTGTGGAATAAAGGCGGCAATGATCAGGGCATACACCGGTAAGCGTGCCGAGCAAGTCATCAACGGCGCCACCATGATGGTGATAAAGCGCTCGCGCGGGTCGGCAATGGTACGGGTCGCCATAATGCCGGGCACTGCGCAGGCAAAGCTCGACAATAACGGGATAAATGAACGACCAGACAAACCCAGTCCGCGCATGGGGCGATCCAGCAGGAAGGCCGCACGCGTGAGATAGCCGGTATCTTCCAGCACTAAAATAAAGAAGAACAGAATCAGGATCTGCGGCAGGAACACCAGTACGCCGCCCACCCCGGCAATTAAGCCATCGACAATAAAATCTTTCAGGATGCCATCAGGTAGAACGCCTGCCACGCCTTCACCCAGCGCGACAAAGGCGCCGTCGATCAGATCCACCAGCGGAGTTGCCCAGGCAAATACGGCCTGGAAAATGACCAGCAAGGTGGTGAAGAGTACGGCCAAACCCAGCACCGGGTGCATTACCAGTGCATCCAGACGATCCTGCCAGCGCGGCATTTCAGCGGGCTGAATGACATGCAGTTTCATCAGGCTTTCGATTTGGTCGTAAAGTGCTTCAACGGATTCCTGGCGATCGCTCAGGGTGAGCGCTTGCTCGCCAACTGGCATCGGTGGTTGCTGGGCATAACCATCCAGCACCTTGCGCAAATCAGCGACGCCCTGGCTGTTAACGGCGACAGTTTCAATGATTGGAATATTAATGGCCTGCGACAGGGCTGCAGTGTTGATGCTGATGCCGCGACGGCGGGCCTCATCCATCTGGTTGAGTGCCAGCACCATGGGGCGGTTGAGGCTGCGCAATTCCATCACCAGGCGCAAGCCCAAACGCAGGTTACAGGCATCTACCACGGCAACCAGTAAGTCAGGGCGGCGTTCACCGGCAAGTTTGCCCAGGATCACATCGCGCGCCACCTGCTCATCGGGTGAGGTGACAAACAGGCTGTAGGTGCCGGGTAAATCCAGTAATTCGGCCGGGTTATCCAGGGCAGTAACCATGCCGGAACGACGCTCTACGGTAACTCCCGGGTAGTTGGCAACCTTGGCACGTGCGCCGGTTAAGCGGTTGAACAGGGAGGTTTTGCCGCAGTTGGGGTTGCCAACCAGCGCCAGGCGAATAGGGACAGCGGACATGCGGATTTCCTAATTTAGCAGCCAGTCAAAAGTAGCGGTCAGTCAAAAGGTTCAGTCAACAGGTATAAAGGCAAGCATTACTCGAGGATCGGTTCGACACAGATCTTGGCCGCTTCAGCGCGGCGCAAGGCAAATTTGGTCCCGTTAACCTGCACCGCCAGTGGATCTGCGCCCAACAAACCAAAGCCAATAACTTTCAAGGGGGCACCAGGCAAAAAGCCCAGTTCCTTGAGGCGCAAGCTGACATGTTCGTCCTGTGCGCCAAAGAGTGGCTGATCGATCAGGCTAACCACGCGCACGCGTGCGCCCTTGGCGCATTGGTCGAGGCGCAGGCCGGATGTGAGGCTGGAGTTGGAGACGGCGGTATTCATAAATAAGTCTTGCATGTAAATGAGATTGATTATTAGAAAGAATACTTTATTTAAAGACCTGTCGCAATTTTATGCACAGGTCTT
>JAGKWY010000129.1 GCA_021151625.1 Gammaproteobacteria bacterium
GGTTGGAAGGTGAGGCTGTATAAGCATGACTGATTTTCAACATCAAGCAATTCGCCTGACTGCATTGCAGCGCCCGGTGACATGGCTGGAAAGTTTGCGCACCAAAGCGACCGACGAGTGGTTGGCACAAGCTTGGCCAACACGCAAAACTGAACACTGGAAATACACACCCTTACAAGCACTGCAAAAAACAGTATTGCATGCTTGGGGGCGCGAAGAAGTTCCCACACTGGATGCGACGGCTAAAGGCGAGCTGATTCCGCTGGATGCCTATCGTATTGTATTGGTTGACGGTGTCTTTGATTCGGCTAACTCCAGTTCTTTACCTGAATCCGTTGTGCGTTTTTCGGCAGCCTCTGCGACACAACAGGAATTGATCCAAAAATTTTTGGGTAAAATTGTTGAAGGCGAGCGCCATTTGTTTGCCACCTTAAACAATGCCTGGGTTGATGATGGTCTTCTGATTCATGTGCCGCGCAATCAGGTATTGGACAAGCCAGTTTATATCGTCAATATTTCTACCTCTGCTGCGGTGAGTGTCAATCAGCGTGTATTGATCGTTCTGGAAGAAAATTCGCGTGCAGATATTATTGAGCATTATTTTTCTGCATCCTCTGATTCGCAGGGTTTTGTTAATTCCTTAACAGAAGTTCATGTGGCCGACAACGCCAGCCTTTATCACTATCGATTGAATTTGGAACAGGAGCAGGCTCAGCATATTGGTGCAGTGCATGTTGATCTGTTACGCAATGCGCGGTTGCGCGGTTTTGCAATTGCTTTGGGTGCGAGCCTGATGCGTATTGATTACCAGTTGAATCATCGTGGTCAGGGCGCTGAATTGGATTTGCAAGGTGTGTATGTTCCACGCAATAACCAATTGGTGGATTACCATACCAATATTTGCCATTGGGTTCCGCACTGCACTTCCAACGAAGTTTTCCGCGGTATTGTCGGTGATTCGGCCCAGGCTATTTTCAATGGCCGAATTTATATTCACCCACAGGCGCAAAAAACTCTGGCGGAATTGAGCAATAAAAATTTGCTGACTTCCAATAAGGCGGAAGTCAATACCAAGCCGGAATTGGAGATTTATGCGGACGATGTGAAATGTGCCCATGGTGCTACTGTCAGTCAGTTAAATACCAATGCGCGCTATTATCTGCAAAGCCGCGGCTTATCGCGTAGTGAAGCGGAAGTGATGCTGAGTTTCGGTTTTATCAATGAATTGCTGGAGCAAATTGTTCAACCGGGTGTTCATGATTATTTGCAACCGCGTTTGGCTAAGCTATTTGGTCGTGATTACAGCTTGACTGAAGCCAGTCAGCTTCTGGGTGAAGGCAATGAGTAATTCTGCATTTGATGTAGAAAAAATTCGCGTTGACTTTCCTATCCTTCATCAAGAGGTCAATGGTCAGCCATTGGTGTACCTCGACAATGCGGCTACAACCCAAAAACCTAATTTGGTAATTGATGCAATCAGTGATTACTACCGCACAGATAACAGTAATGTGCATCGCGGTGCTCATGCTCTGGCAGATCGTGCCACGGTAAAATTTGAGGCGGCACGCGAAAAAGTTGCACAGTTTTTAAATGCTGCATCAGCGCGACAAGTTATCTGGACGCGCGGCACTACCGAAAGTATTAATTTGGTGGCTGCAAGCTGGGGTAAGGCCTTTCTGCAACCCGGCGATCGAATTTTGGTTTCAGCGATGGAGCATCATTCCAACATAGTGCCCTGGCAATTGGTTGCTGCGGTAACTGGTGCAAAAGTTGAAGCTATTCCGGTTGATGCCAATGGCAATATCAATATGTTGGCGTTTGATAGCATGCTGGATGCCCATGTAAAAATGGTTGCAGTAGGGCATGTATCCAACGCAATGGGAACTATTAACCCCGTTGAAAAAATTATTACGCTTGCTCATGCCGTTGGTGCCCGTGTATTGATCGATGGTGCACAGGCGGTGAGTCATTGGGCGGTTGATGTGCAAGCGCTTAATTGCGATTTTTATGTGTTTTCTGCGCACAAACTGTTTGGACCAACGGGTTTGGGTGTGCTCTACGGCAAAGAAGATTTACTTAATTCCATGCCCCCTTATCAGGGCGGCGGAGAAATGATTGAAACCGTGAGTTTCGCAGGTACTACGTTTAATCAGTTGCCCTATAAGTTTGAAGCCGGTACTCCGGATATTGCTGGTGCTATAGGTATGGGTGCGGCTATTGATTACCTCAATAGTATTGATCGTCAGGCTGCTGCTGCGCATGAACAAGCGCTGTTGACCTATGCAGAGGAAAAAGCTCGCGCAACGGCGGGCTTGAAATTGGTGGGCACCGCCACACATAAAACATCAGTGATGAGTTTTTTAATTGAAGGTGCACATCCGGCTGATGTCGGTGTCTTACTGGATAAGCAAGGTATTGCAGTGCGTACGGGTAACCACTGCGCGCAACCGATTATGGATCAATTTGGAATTCCAGGTACTGTGCGTGCCAGTTTTAGTTTTTATAATACCTTTGACGAGGTCGATCGCCTGTTCACTGCAATTGAAAAAGCAAAAACGTTTTTGCTTTGATGTTTTTTTGTGATCAAGCTTTTTAGCTGTATTGATAGAGAGGGGAGTTGATCATGAGTATCGCTTCATTTGATCCGCAGCAACAAGCAGTATTGGTAACGCCATCAGCAGTTGCGCATTTCAAGCGGCAGTTAGACAAAAGCCAAAACAAAGCGGTGCGCCTGAGTGTTAAGCAAAGTGGCTGTACTGGCTGGATGTATGTGGTGGATTTGGTTGATGAACCCAAAGCTAACGATTTGCATATGCCTTTGGCTGACGGCGTGGAGCTTTTGGTCGATTCAGAAAGTCTGTCAGTTGTCGGCGGTACTGAAATTGATTACGTGACTGAAGGTGTAAATCGCCAGTTAAAGTTCAATAACCCGCGCGTAAAAGACTATTGCGGTTGTGGTGAAAGTTTTAGCGTTAGTTAACCGGTAACCAATTTCATTACTGGCAGTTACTCTAATTACCGGCAGTTGCTTAACGCATTAGGAAGTAAATTTTTATGTCTGAAAGACGTATGGTGGTGGCCCAGGCTGATTGCCCCGCTCGGCGGGTACCGGACGGTACACCCCTGACTATCCCGGAAGGAACTTTCGTGACTATTACCCAGGCTCTGGGTGGCAACTATACCCTGACTTATCACGGGCAAATGGTTCGTGTAGATGGTACAGATGCACATTTGTTGGGGTTGGAATCTGAACAGCTGGAGTTTCCCGCACCAACGGATGACCGTATCCATGAGGATCAGGTGTGGCAGGCCTTGGGTACAGTGTTTGATCCCGAGATTCCGGTTGATTTGGTAAATCTTGGGCTGATTTACGGAGTTAAGGTAAATCAGGATTCCCAACAGGTGGATATTCAGATGACGCTGACTGCACCAGCTTGCGGGATGGGGCCGGTGTTGGTGGGGGATGTGGAGTATCGCGTACGCAAAGTGCCCAACGTTAAATTGGTCAAAGTTGAGCTGGTATTTGATCCCCCTTGGCAGCGCCATATGATGAGTGAAGAAGCCCAGTTACAAACGGGCATGTTCTATTGAGTTTGTTTCGAGAGTGTTATGACCCAGTTTGGTATCGATGTAACCGCAGATGACATTGTTGATAGCCTCGGCTTTTTTGATAATTGGGAAGAGCGCTACAAATACATTATCGATTTGGGGAAAGAGTTATCGCCAATGTCGGAGAGCTACAGAACAGAAGAGTTTCTCGTGCGTGGTTGCCAAAGTCAGGTTTGGCTGGTTGATGAGCATCGCGATGGCAAACTGTTTTTTCAGGCAGACAGTGATGCGTTCATCGTAAAAGGGCTCTTGGGTGTGGTTTTGGCCGCTTTTAATGGCAAAACGCCAGGTGAAATCCTCGGGTTTGATGTAGATGCCTATTTTGGTCAGCTGGATTTACTGCAGCACTTGAGCTCAACCCGTGGCAATGGCCTTAAGGCAATGGTAAAGCGCATCAAGGATAAGGCGGCTGCGATTCACTAAGTGTAGGTTATGGCGCCAGTTCGATAGCTGATTTTGTTTATTAATCAAATAGCTAGGATATAAAAATCACGTAAACCCGCGTATAATTCGCGGGTTTTGTATTTTATAGGGCTGAAAACTGCCTGCTGAGTCGTGCCCAGGCGGAAGGTTTTTATGCCGAGCACAAGGGCCGCCCATTCTTTGAGGGACTTGTGAACTTTATGACCTCAGGTCCAGTAGTTGTGCAAGTGCTGTCCGGTGAGAATGCCATTGCGTTGAATCGTGAATTGATGGGCGCAACTGACCCGGCCAAGGCAGCACCGGGAACCATTCGTGCTGATTTTGCACAGGCAATTGATGCCAATGCTGTACACGGTTCAGATTCTCCAGTTTCTGCTGCGCGCGAAGTGGCCTACTTTTTCGCCAGCAATGAAGTTGTTATTCGTTAATTCCGCTAAATCCGAAAGTTTCATAGGTGCAGAGCCATGACTGAAGTATCCAGTTCCACATCTTCCGCCAATGCGGTTGTTGCAGAAGGCTCTGCAAAAATGAATCTGCTTGGCTTGCCAGAGGCAAAGCTGATTGCTTTTTTTGATTCAATCGGCGAGAAAAAATTTCGTGCAATTCAAGTGATGAAATGGATTCATCAGTTCGGCGCTGACAACTTTGATGATATGACCAACGTCAGCAAAGATTTGCGCGCGAAACTTAAAAATATTGCTGAAATTCGCCCTCCAGAAGTTGTGCAGCAATTTGACTCAACGGATGGCACGCGCAAGTTTTTAATTCGTGTTGCCGGTGGCAATGTGATTGAAACTGTTTTCATTCCTGATGGTGACAGAGGTACTTTGTGTGTTTCATCTCAGGTTGGTTGCTCGCTGGATTGCAGTTTTTGTGCCACGGGAAAGCAGGGGTTTAATCGCGATTTAACCGCCGCTGAAATCATTGGCCAAGTATGGATTGCTGCTAAATCTTTTGGTCAGTTGCAGGCAAATGGCCCGCGCATGGTTACCAATGTGGTAATGATGGGAATGGGTGAGCCTTTATTAAATTTCGACAATGTTGTCGATTCAATGAATTTGATGATGCACGATAATGCCTATGGTATTTCCAAGCGTCGTGTAACTCTCAGTACATCAGGCGTTGTGCCTCAGCTGGATCGTTTAAGTCAGTTTACTGATGCATGCCTTGCGATTTCCCTGCACGCACCTAATGATGAATTACGTAATGAATTGGTGCCGATTAATCGTAAATATCCAATCGCGATGTTGCTGGACTCCGCCAAGCGCTACATAGAGGCAATGCCAGATACGCATCGTAAAATCACTATTGAATATACTTTGATTGATCAGGTAAATGATCGCCCGCATCACGCGCATGAATTGGCGGAACTCCTGCGCGATGTGCCGGTCAAGATCAATTTGATTCCGTTTAATCCATTCAATTTGTCCAACTATAAGCGTGTTAGTAATAATGCGTTGCGCAAATTTCAGGATATTTTGATGGAGGCTGGATATATCACTACCGTGCGTACAACTCGCGGTGATGATATTGATGCGGCGTGCGGACAATTGGCGGGGCAGGTGAATGATATTACTCGCCGTAGCGAACGCTATCGCGCGCAGTTTGATGATGTGCAAACAGTTAAAATTGTAGGCCAGTAACTCTAATAACGACGAGGTTGGTAATGCAAGCAAATAATCTGTTCAGATTCTCGAAGTGTGTTTTTTTGGTTTTGATAACGGCATTATTTGTAAGTGGATGTGTATCGGAAGGAGGCAAGCCAAAGCGTCCGGTAGATAAAGCAAAATCGCTGGATTTACATATCCAGTTGGCGAGAGGGTATATCGATAGAGGTAACCGCGAGTCAGCGCGTCACCATTTACGTAAAGCAGCTGAAATTGACAAAAACTCCCCGGAAGCAACCGAGACAATGGCTCGTCTATATCAATTGGAGGGGGAGTCAAAGCTCGCTGAAGAAACTTTTATAAAAGCAATCAAAGCCAAGAAGAATTTTACTTTGGCGCGCAATGATTTTGGTGTTTTCCTTTTTGGCGCCAAGCGTTACGAAGAAGCGTTGGCGCAGTTTGAATTGGCAGCTTCAGACCTCGATTATGATGGCCGCGCAGCGGCATTGGTTAATGTTGGGCGGACTGCGTTGTTGTTGGGTAAAGCAGATCGTGCTAAAGCGGCATTTGAGCATGCATCAGTATTGGATCGCAATTCAGCCGATGCTCATATAGAGCTTGCCGATATTAACTTTCAGGCAAAGGACTATGCAAAAGCTAAAGAACATCTGGATCGTTTTCAGACAACAGGTCAGCAATCACCAAGAGCATTATTATTGGGAATTCGCCTGGAGCGTGTTTTTGGTAACAAGGATAAGGAAGCCAGTTATTTGTTGATGCTTAAAAATCGATTCCCTTATTCAAAAGAATATTTGGAATACAAGCAAACAATGATGTAGATCATTCAGTGGTTTTAAAGGCGTTCAATGGTTTCCGACGATGAGAAAAAAGCGACTGAAGATAGTCGTTTTCGCGAATTATCTCCTGGCAAGTTGCTTGTCTGGGGGCGTGAGCGCGCGGGCTTAACTCAGGAGCAGATTGCGAAAGAGTTATACATGACGCTAACTAAAGTGCGCGCACTTGAGTTGGACGATTATCGTCATATGGGCGCTGATACTTTTACTCGCGGTTATCTTCGCTCCTATGCCAATTTAGTAAAACTTGATGTGGTGCAAGTTTTAGCAGCTTATGATCGCCATGCACAAAAATATGGCTTGAATGAACAGGTTTTACCAAAAAAACATGAGTCTGCCGCGAAACCACTTTGGCAGTTTGTTGTGTTGATAGTCATTGTGTTATTGGTGCTGTGGTTAATTTCAGTTTGGTTTTTTGATAATCGGAAAGAGCCTGAATACGTTTTGCCAGTGGCAATTGTTCCTGCTGTTGAGGTTTTCTCAAGCTCGAGTGTTGCTGAATCATCAATGGCAACTGAGTCTTCGGCATCTGGCAGTTTCTCAACAACGAGTTTAGATCAGGTTTCAATGCCAGCTACTGATATGGCTAACTCGTCCAGTTCGTCGTCCAGCTCTGTTGTCGGTTCCGTTGCAGAGAGTTCAGAGTCCATTCTGAATGAAAATATAGATTCCAGGTCTTCTTCATCGACCCCAACTGGCAGCTCTCGTGTTGGAGTGTTGGATGAAATTGAGTTTACATTTACCGAAGAATGTTGGTTGGAAGTAAGTGATTCCAGTGGTGATGTGTTAGTTGCAGATCTGCAACCTGCTGGTGGTCGTATAGTTCTGCAAGGAAGGGCTCCGTTTGATGTAAAGCTGGGCAACGCACCAGCTACACAAATTGAATTGAATAATGAACAAATCACATTGGTACCTGCCATAGGTACCAATGTGCTTAGCTTGAAGGTCGGCAAGTCACCTAACAATTAGGTGTAGCTCCGAATTAGGAAATTATATGCATTGCGAATCCCCGATTAAGCGTCGTAAATCCCGTCAAATTATGGTGGGTAATGTTCCCGTAGGTGGTGATGCTCCGATTTCTGTGCAGAGCATGACGAATACTGAAACCACAGATGTTGCTGCGACTGTTGAACAGATTAAACGTATTCAATTGGCGGGGGCGGATATAATTCGTGTCTCTGTTCCTACTATGGAAGCCGCTGAGGCCTTCGGTGAAATCCGTAAGCAGGTCACTATTCCTTTAGTGGCCGATATTCATTTTGACTATCGTATTGCGTTGCGTGTTGCTGATTTGGGTGTTGATTGTTTACGTATTAACCCGGGTAATATCGGCCGGGAAAAGCGTATTAAAGCCGTGGTTGATAAGGCGCGCGATTTGAATATTCCAATTCGTATTGGCGTTAATGCAGGGTCGCTGGAAAAGGATCTGCAAAAAAAATACGGCGAGCCAACTCCCGATGCTCTGGTTGAATCTGCTTTGCGTCATGTGGAAATTCTGGATCAATTGAATTTTTATAATTTTAAAGTGAGCGTGAAGGCATCCGATGTATTTATGGCTGTGGCTGCCTACCGCAAGCTTGCTACTTTGATTGAGCAGCCATTGCACCTGGGGATTACCGAAGCAGGTGGCTTACGCTCAGGAACAGTGAAATCCGCGATTGGTCTGGGTGCGTTATTGATGGATGGTATAGGCGATACTATTCGCGTATCCCTTGCGGCTGATCCTGTTGAAGAAATTAAAGTGGGTTGGGATATGTTGCGTAGTTTAAAGATACGCAGCAAGGGCGTGAACTTTATTGCCTGTCCAAGTTGTTCTCGTCAAAACTTTGATGTGATTAAAACCATGAATGATTTGGAACAGCGAGTGGAGGACATCACCGTTCCTTTAGATGTTGCTGTAATTGGCTGTGTGGTTAACGGTCCAGGCGAAGCGAAAGAGGCTGATTTAGGTTTGGCTGGTGGTACGCCCAGCAATTTGATTTATATCGATGGTGAACCCAATCAGAAATTAACTAATGAGAACCTGGTAGATAATCTGGAGCGTCTGATTCGAGCCAAAGCAGCACAAAAGCAGGCGCAACTCGACGCAGATGCAAAAAATATTATCGCTAGAGCTTGATGCTCTGCATTTTGATTAAGGGTTTCAATTGAAGAAAATTCAAGCAATTCGTGGCATGAATGATCTATTGCCTGCTGACTCTCCGTTGTGGCAATACGTTGAGGGCGTGGTGACTGACATTCTTGCGCGCTATGGTTACCAGGAAATTCGTTTTCCGATTGTGGAAGCAACTGAGCTTTTCAAGCGTTCTATTGGTGAAGTAACTGACATTGTTGAAAAGGAAATGTATACCTTTGAGGATCGCAATGGCGATAGTTTGACCTTGCGCCCGGAAGGTACTGCTTGTTGTGTCCGCGCTTGCGAGGAAAATGGGTTGTTGTACAACCAGACTCAACGGCTTTGGTACATGGGACCAATGTTCCGCCATGAGCGGCCGCAAAAAGGTCGCTATCGTCAGTTCCATCAAATCGGTGTTGAAACCTTTGGAATGCAAGGGCCGGATATTGATGCAGAAGTATTGTTGCTAAGTGCTCGTATTCTGCGTGAGTTAGGTGTTGCTCCTCATGTGCACTTACAGATTAACTCTTTGGGAAGCGCTGAGGCTAGAGCAAACTACAAGGATGCATTGGTTGTTTATTTAAATAATGTGCAGGATCAGTTGGATGAAGATAGCAAACGTCGTTTAGGCACCAATCCTCTGCGTATTCTCGACTCCAAGGATTCAGGAACTCAAGTGCTGCTCAATAATGCACCAGTTTTGCTGGATTATCTGGATGAAGAATCTCGCTCCCATTTTGACGGATTAAAACAATTACTCGATGCTGCTGGAATTGTTTATCAGGTTAATCCGCGTTTAGTGCGCGGCCTTGATTATTATGGTAAAACGGCGTTCGAGTGGGTGACTGACAAGTTAGGTGCACAAAGCACCGTATGTGCTGGTGGTCGCTACGATGGATTGGTTGAACAGTTGGGTGGAAAATCCACACCTGCGGTAGGATTCGGGATAGGTTTGGAGCGCTTGGTTTTGCTGGTGCAAGCTGTTGAGGTTGTTCCAGAAAAATTAGATCAACAAGCGGATGTGTTTTTGGTTGCAGTTGGCGATGTCCAATCGGTTGCAATGCAATTAGCAGAGCGTATTCGTGATGAATTACCGTTTATTCGCCTGATGGTGAATTGTGGTGGAGGTAATTTCAAAAGCCAATTCAAAAAAGCTGATAAGTCAGGCGCTGATATCGCATTGGTATTGGGTGAAGATGAGGCCAAAGCAGGTAAATTGGCGATCAAGTTTTTGCGAGAAGAGGCGGAGCAACAAACTTTGTCTTTTGATGAGGCAATCCTTTGGTTGCAGACATTGGAATAGCAGCGGTTAAGTTATCTCTGAGTAAAAAAATAACGTTTTAAATCATTCATTTTTTGCGCATTGCGCCAAGGTTTACAGGAGCCAATTGTGAGCGTACATCTTTCAGAAGAAGAACAACTAGAATCCCTAAAACGCTGGTGGAAGGATTACGGTAAAACCGTTATTACCGCTGTGGTGATTGCATTGGTTGCCTATTTTGGTTACACCGCATGGCAAGATCAAAAGCGTCAAAAAGCAGAAAAAGCATCAGAAGTTTACGAGCAGTTGTTAAAGCTGGTGAATGTTGAGCAGGGCAAAACACTAAGCGACGCTGATAAAGCAACTGCATCGCATTTGGCAACTGAATTAAAAGATGCCAATAGCAATAGTATGTACGCTTATAGCGCAGCTTTCTTCCTGGCAAAGATTGCTGTAGAAGATAATAAACTTGATGCAGCGGTTACTGAACTTAAATGGGTTTTGTCTGCCAAACCCGATACCGCAACTGAGCAACTTGCTCGATTGCGTTTGGCTCGTGTTTTAACTGCGCAAAAAGCATATGCGGATGCATTGGCTCAGTTGTCACCTGAGCCTGCTGCGGCGTTTACTGCTGAATATGCAGAGGCGCGCGGCGACATTCTTAAATTACAAGGCGATCTGGATGCTGCGCGTACTGCTTATGAAAAAGCACTGGCAGCAACCGATCCGCAACAACAAGAGCGTTTTATGTTATTGCAAATGAAAGTGGATGATTTAAAAGTAGATTCAGCAACGCTGGTAGCGCCCGTGGTTGAGGAGAAAGCTCAATGATGCAAGCCTCGGTAAGACGTCTTGGCTGGCTGGTATTGCTGTGCGCATTCACCTTGTCGGGCTGTTCCTGGTTTAGTAAAAAAACCGGCAACGAGCCATTGGAGCTGGTCGATTTTGAAGAGACCATCGATCTTGATAAGGTTTGGAGCCGCGGTATCGGCGAAGGGCAAAATCAAGGCTTTAGCCGTCTTACCCCTGCCTTGGATGGCGAGGCAATTTACGCGGTAGATTATGAAGGCTTGTTGGTGGCCACCAACGCAAAAACTGGCAAAAAACTGTGGAAGAAGAAAATTAACCAGCCCAAGCTAGGTCTATGGGGCTGGTTGAAGAGCTTTGCAGTAGATGGCGATCCTAATTATCAAATTGTTGGTGGCATTGCGGCAGAAAATGGTTTGTTGTTAGTTGCTACTTATGCTGGCGAGGTAATGGCTCTTTCCAGAGACGATGGCAGTGAGCTGTGGAAGACCCAGGTTCCTGGGGAGATTGTATCGGCCCCTCGTACCAATGGTTCAGTGGTCGCTGCCCAGACTGTCAATGGAAAGCTGTTTGCGTTTGATGCCAAAACTGGTGCGCAACTCTGGTTTTACGATAATCCACCTCCTGTATTGACCTTGCGTGGAACCCCATCCCCTATAGTGACCGATACTGCCATTTATACCGGGTTTTCTAACGGTCGAATGATGGCCTTCAATCCTAATAACGGGTTGATTTTATGGGAACAGCGTATTGCCCTTCCGAAAGGTCGTTCGGAATTGGAGCGTATGGTAGACATTCATTCTGATCCGCTGGTGAAGGATGGTGTAATTTACGTGGGTACCTATCAAGGGCGTATTAGCGCTATGTCCCGTGGTACAGGTAGTGCTCTTTGGGGGAAAGACGGTTCAACCAGCGAAAACCTGGCGCTTTCTGGCGATAAATTATTTGTAAGCCATGCAGATGGAAAAGTAGTTGCTTATAGCGCTGCTAATGGCGAACAACTATGGAGCAACGAAAAAATGTTGCGTCGCGGTTTGAATGGCCCACAAGTATTTGGTGATTATTTAGCGGTAGTTGACTTTAAAGGTTATATGCACGTTCTTAATCAGACAGATGGTGAATTTGTGGCGCGTGTAAGAGTGGATCGTAAAGGTGCTCGTGCTCCTATGCTAACTGATGGAGAAACACTCTACGTGTTTACCAATAGAGGTAAACTCATGGCTTATCAGGTTAAAAAGCCCAAATAACTTTTTTCCTGCGTTACCAGACCAGCCGTCTGAACTTACTCTTGTAATAGAGTAAAATTCCAGACGGCTGGTTTTGTTTTTGTTGTATCCATTTTTTATATGGCGATGCACAATCGCTTTTCATTAATAGCTCAATCGATATTCTTATGATAATCCCTGTAATTGCACTTGTTGGTCGCCCGAATGTGGGCAAATCGACCCTATTTAATCGCCTTACCCAGTCGCGCGATGCCTTAGTTGCCGACTACCCTGGCTTAACTCGCGATCGCAAGTACGGTGAGGGTATTTTGGAGAATCGTCGATTCATTGTGATAGATACCGGCGGTATTAGCGGTGAAGAGGAGGGCATAGATAGCATGATGGCCGGTCAATCGTTACTTGCGATTCAAGAGGCCGATATAGTGCTGTTTATCGTCGATAGTCGAGCAGGTCTCAACCCTGCCGATGAGATGATTGCCAAACACTTGCGCGTGAATAACAAAAAAACCTATTTGGTCGCCAATAAGATTGATGGAATGGATCCAGATATTGCCTTGGCCCCATTCTATGAGTTGGGGTTAGGCGAAGTTTACCCAACGACTGCTAGCCACGGACGTGGGGTTAGATCGCTGATGGAGGAGGTGCTTTCCGGCGTGCCGGAATTCCCGGAGGATTATCAGCCCGAAGAGGCGACCGGGATTAAGATTGCCATCGTTGGTCGCCCGAATGTCGGTAAATCCACATTGGTCAATCGCTTGTTGGGGGCGGATCGAGTGGTTGTTTATGATCAGCCAGGTACCACGCGTGACTCGATTTATATTAATTACACGCGCTTTGATAAGCCTTATACGATTATCGACACTGCAGGTGTTCGGCGGCGTAAGAATATCGATTTAATGGTAGAGAAGTTCTCCATTGTAAAAACCATGCAGGCGATTGCTGATGCTAACGTGGTGGTGCTGGTTATGGACGCCAGCGAAGGGGTTGTCGAGCAAGATCTGCATTTAATGGGGACTACGATTGAAGCCGGCAGGGCGCTGGTTATCGCGCTTAATAAATGGGATGGTTTGGATGATGCCCATAAGCAATATGTTAAGAATGAGATTGAACGCCGGTTACGGTTTGTGGATTTTGCCACTATCCATTTTATTTCGGCTCTGCATGGTACCGGGGTCGGCAACCTCTACAAGTCCATAGAATTGGCCTATCAATCTGCAACCGATAAGTTCAGTACCAACTACCTGACTCGTATCTTGCAGGATGCTGTGCGCGAGCATCAGCCGCCGATGATCCAAGGTCGTCGTATCAAGTTACGCTATGCACATCCTGGTGGCCATAATCCACCAATTATTGTGATCCATGGTAACCAGACTAATGAAGTTCCTGCGTTTTACACCAAGTATCTGGAAAAGACTTATCGCCGTGTTTTGGATCTGCATGGTACTCCGATCAAAATTGAATACCGTAATAATGACAACCCGTATAGCGAGCGCAAAAAGAAAATGACTCAACGTCAGCTGATTGAAATGCGCCGTAAAAACGAACGTGACAACAAAAATCCTAAAAAGAAATGACGTTTAAAATGTAAAAAGCGCGTAAACTATTTTTTCTTGCCAGAGTCGCTAAGGCTTGCGATCACCAGAATGAAAGAGTAGTGTTACGCGCCTTAGTGGTTTTATATAAAAAAACTCTATTCAATTGACCGAGCTAAAGATGACATCTGCAAGCCGAAAGCTGCTTATCATCGATGACGATGCCCTTGTTCGCCAGAGTATTGTGACCTACCTGACGGATTAAACCACTGGTCGATCTTGAGGTGTTGGTTCATTCGATTAATAAGGTATTGGATCGCCAGGAGCTTGAGGAAGAGAATCGTCGCTATAGGGAGCAGTTGGAAGAGGCTAACCGCGAGTTACGTGAAAATTTGCGCGTTTTGGAGCGGGATCATATTGCTGGGCGTAGGGTTCAGCGCCGGTTAATGCCATCAGGTTTCACCACTGAGGATGGTTACACTGCAGCTCACACCATAGTCCCTTCATTGTTTCTCAGCGGCGATTTTGTTGATTACGCACACATTAGAAAACGTTATTTGGCATTTTATCTGGCGGATGTGTCTGGACATGGTGCCTCATCTGCGTTTGTCACTATATGGTTAAAGCATCTGGTTAGCCGCATGGTGCGTGAGGAAGGCTTATTTGGTGACGAAAAATCATTTGCCCAGGGGGCTAATGTCATGTTGCGCCAGATAAATAGGGAATTACATGAAACTCGCTTGAGTCACCATCTAACGCTCTTTGTGGGAGTTATAGATACCCATACCAATCAGATGCATTACGTAGTGGCCGGCCATTTACCTATGCCGATTTTGGTAACGCCGGAGGGAGCTAGCTATTTGGCTGGGCGTGGTAAGCCAGTTGGTATCTTTAAAGATGTTGAATGGGATGTATATGAGTGCTCTTTGCCAGAAAAATTTGGTTTGGTGTGCTTTTCTGATGGCGTTCTTGAGATAATGCCAGAGCAGGAGCTGCAAGATAAGGAAGCCAGTCTTTTAAAACTAATTTCCTCAAGTAGTGGCGGTTTGGATTCTGTCTGCAATACTTTAGTTATAAAGGAGATTCGCGATAACCCTGACGATATCGCGGTCTTGTCCATATCCCGAGGTGTGAGTTAATGAAACCCGGCCAGACCTTGCGAGTAATCCCAGTATTCAGCGCATTCTACAAACCATGGGCTTTGCTGATATTTTTACAATTGTGGAAAAACTGGATGCTCCAGTATTGGCTGACTATCCACTCAATTGCATTAATTGTGACGAGCAAGAGGTAAAAGAGAAAGTTATCGAAGCTCACAAAATACTGATGGGTTTGAATGCCAGTAATGCAGATACATTTCGCAATCTGGTTAATATGCTGGAAAATTGCTAATTCTTAAAACTGCTGCGACCCGCCATTTATTTTACTTCACCTAAGGCAGCTTTTACCTGACTCTTGGCGCGGATAAATTCTGCATGAGGAAGGTAAATTAAATCGGCTACCTTGCGAATTAAATAATCTTCGTATTTGTCCAGGCTTCCATCGGCAAATGCCAATTCCCACATCGCTTTTATCAAGTTAAATTTTTCAGCATTATCACAGTGTTGATTCACTATTTGAGTGAATTGATGCAGCGATGTTGCATGATTGGATTCGCTCTTTGCCAGAGAGATTAACTCTGAAAGCTCATCGGGCGTCAGCGAATATTTACGCTCCAGTGAGAGGCTCAGTGAATCCAGTTCTCGCTCGGAAAACTGATGGTCCGCCATGGCTACTTCAACCAGCAAAGCGGCAACTGCTAACTGCTTTTGATGAGCAGACAGGGTAGGTGTTGCGCCACCTGGTTGCAGGTGGCGCTCGATAAAGCGCGAGAGTTTATTAAGCACGGGGCTTTTTACGCTCGTGACTTTAACAAGTTCTCAAGATTGATTTGGTCTTTCACGAAGCCTCGAATACCTTCTGCCAATTTCTCGGTAGCCATTGCATCCTGATTCAAACCAAAACGGAAACTGGTTTCAGTTTCAATGCGTTTTGCAATTGCATCGCCAGTATTGGCAGCAGACAACACACGCTTTAATTCTCCCTTGTCCTGATCCAGCTCCTGCAGAAGTTGCGGGCTAATGGTCAGGCGGTCACAGCCAGCCAGTGCTTCGATTTCGCCAATATTGCGGAAGCTTGCACCCATCACCACAGTTTTATAACCGTGTTGTTTGTAGTAGTTATAGATGTGACGTACAGAGATAACACCTGGATCTTCTTCTGAGGTGTATTCTTTTTTATCGGTATTGGCTTTGTACCAGTCAAGAATACGGCCAACGAATGGGGAAATCAGAAATACGCCGGCGTCAGCACAGGCCGCAGCCTGATTGAAACCAAACAACAAGGTCAGGTTGCAATTGATGCCTTCTTTTTCCAGCACTTCTGCCGCGCGAATACCTTCCCAAGTGGAAGCGAGTTTGATTAGTACGCGGGACTTATCAACGCCGCCTTTTTCATACAGGCTGATCAGTTGATGTGCTTTGGCGATAGATGCTTTGGTATCAAAAGACAGGCGCGCATCAACTTCAGTTGATATACGTCCGGGAACAATTTTCAAAATTTCCAGGCCAATTCCTACTGCCAGATGATCGCAAGCTGCGCTCAGTTGCTCTGCGCTATTAACTATGCCTTTAGTGCTGCTGATAGCAGAGTTAAGCAGATCCTGGTATTGCGGCATTTGAGCTGCTTTATAAACCAGGGATGGGTTAGTGGTGGCATCCAGCGGCTTGTACAGGCGGATGGCTTCGATATCGCCGGTATCGGCGACCACATCGGTAAATTGCTTCAGTTGTTCAAGTTTGCTAGTCACAGTGGTAATCCTATCTCTAAAAATTCACGTGGTTGATCGTCGTTTAATTGCCGTCGGATTTATTATAGTCCTTATGACTTTATGAATGAAGCAGTCATTTTTTATAAAAGGTAAATTCGTTAGTTCAAGTCAGCTTTT
>JAGKWY010000130.1 GCA_021151625.1 Gammaproteobacteria bacterium
GCGCCGAGAATCAAAATACTGTTTATGTCGGTACGTTTTGGCATGTCGGCTCCGATTAAGACTTGCGGGCTTGCATCAATTCAATAAAGTGGTCGAACAAAGTATCGGCTTCGTGTGGGCCAGGGCTTGCTTCAGGGTGACCCTGGAAGCTGAAGGCCGGCTTGTCGGTGCGATGAATACCTTGCAAAGAACCATCAAACAGCGACTTGTGAGTCGCGCGCAGATTCGCAGGCAGACTGCTCTCTTCCACCGCAAAACCGTGGTTTTGCGCGGTAATCAATACGCGCTTGGTATCCAGGTTTTGTACCGGGTGGTTACCGCCGTGGTGACCGAATTTCATCTTGATCGTTTGAGCACCGGACGCCAGCGCCAACAATTGATGCCCCAGGCAAATACCGAACACTGGAATATCAGTTTCCAAAAACGATTTGATGGCCTCGATGGCATAAGTGCATGGCTCGGGATCGCCAGGACCATTAGAGAGGAAGATGCCGTCCGGGTTCATTGCCAGCACATCAGCGGCAGTGGTTTTGGCCGGAACTACAGTCAGGTCGCAGCCGCGATCTGCCAACATGCGCAGGATATTGCGCTTAACACCAAAGTCGTAGGCAACTACTTTAAATTTCTTGGCACCAGTCAATGCAGTATGACCTTCACCCAATTTCCAACTGCTCTCATTCCAGTTGTAGGATTCACTAACAGTAACTTCTTTGGCCAGATCCAGACCTTTCAAACCACCAAAGGCTTTTGCTGCAGCGAGAGCTTTAGCTTCGTCAATCTCATCACCGGCCATCAAACAGCCGTTTTGTGCGCCCTTGTCGCGCAGCAAACGGGTCAAGCGGCGGGTGTCGATATCAGCAATCCCAATTACGTTGCGCGCTTTCAGATAATCGGAAAGGTTTTCCTGATTACGGAAGTTGCTCGCCAGCAGCGGCAGGTCGCGAATCACCAGGCCGGTTGCCCAGATGCGCTCGCACTCTTCGTCTTCTGCATTAGTACCGGTGTTGCCGATATGGGGATAAGTCAGGGTAACGATTTGCTGGGCATAGGATGGATCGGTAAGGATTTCCTGATAACCGGTGATCGCAGTGTTGAACACTACCTCACCAACAGATAAACCCTCGGCACCAATAGCGGTACCACGAAACACACTACCATCGGCAAGGACCAGAATGGCCTTCTTCGGGGCAGGAAGGGATTCCTGAGTAGTCATAAGTTGTTGTATATAAAGGCAAATTTAATCTGGCTGTAAAACGTTTGGTTGTAAAAAAGCGAGATGAAACCCAAATCTCATCTCGCCTTTTTATGTTCTTGTGCGAACCATTTTGTATTTTTTTGCCGCCCGATTTAGAGCCGGGCGCAATCTGGCTGCGAATTCTACGGGACTGAAGTCCGGCTGTCCATTGGAAAATCCCTTTCTCTACATTTAGCACTAGTCGGCCTTATAGGTGTGTAGCTTCCATTCTGATTTTCCATTTTCATCGGAATAAGACTGGGTCTCTATCAGCAAAACACGGTCTTTTGCGGACCAGGCTATATTGCGTGGATTCTGCAGGGGGATTTCGGCATATCTTTTTTTAGTCACCGCGTTGTACAAAGTAACCCCCGATTGCAGCCGCAATGCCGCCCAACCGGAACCGAGATCTATCACCTGCCGATCTTGCAGGAGCGACTGGTTTAAGCGGTTATCAAATGCCTGCGGGTAACCAAGACCATCCCACAGTTGGGTGGAGACTTTTTGGTCGCCGGTAGAACGCAATTGCGCCCGCACACTTCCCCCATAAGAAATGCTCCACTGGTAGGAGCCCGCTTTCAAATCCGCTATGGGCGGGACATACACAAAATCAGGTACCGCAAATTCAACATAGGCATCCGGCAAAGTGGCAATCTCCACCGCAGTTTGCAAATCGTAAATAATGGGGTGCTTGGTGTTTGGATCTGCTTCGTAGTTCGCCCAGGCAACCCCCACCCCAGCGCCACGCTGGGTGACATTAGAAAGGGTTTGTCCTTTTCGTTGAACAAAGGTTTTTTCTGCACTGGATTTATCAAAAGGCTCGACACTGAGCTTATCGCCACCATTCTGCCAATTTAAAAATACCCGCTTAGAAAAAAGCGCAAGATTACATTGATCAGGAGAACGAGTAACTGGCAAACGCGACATCGCCTTTTGCGTTAGCAACTCGAACTCTTCCAAATGATCATACGCATCTATCCATAAGCGCCCCTCCTCCGAGAGCCCCCATTTATTAAAAATGGCTCCATTTTCATAATTCAACTGACTGAAACAATTAGCTTGATCCGGCATCACTTTAGCCAAATCAATTTCACCCAAATTTATTTCATATAACTTAACAGGTGCAGCAACTGTCGAGAGCTGACGCGCGCCCATTGCTTCATCATCAATTCGGCATGCCTCTGCAGGCCAGGGAGCAGCCTCCTTCACCGGAATATTATCCAGATACTGTGCGAGAGAAACTTCAATTAATTTTCCACCACCACTATATACCTGCTCCCCCATAGGGCCCTGGCGCTGCGCTTCCAGAGTACCAGCCGCAACACCCAATAACGTTTTTCCATCCGCAGATGGGATAAACGAACGAGTCAGGTTTTCAAAACTTTTTTCCAACAACACATCACCATTCGATGACTTTCGGATGGCTAGCTTTTGACCCTCCAGGGTTGCAATCCAGCGCCCCTGGGGATCAGCAGTAAAATCAGTAAAATATTGTCCAGCAACTTTTAACGAAGATAACGAACTACCGCAGCGCTTAAGATTAAATTTCAGAACCGGGACTGGCGTATTAATATCCCTGTTAAACGGATCCGAGGTTTGCCCAACAGCAAATAAATCCCCCGTTACTTCGGAAAAATGCCACAGTAAAGTCTCACCGGTAATCGTTGTAAGGGGAGATTCAAAAAAGGAATGCAAATTTCGGGCTTTCAAATCCCACACCGCAAATTGCATCGAACTGGGTTCCGCTGCCGCCTCCCATTTTTCCCCAAAAATACCTTGCACCACTAGTAGTTTTGAATCCTGATCCAAAAACTGAAGATACAAGGTATTTCCTATCACCGGGATTTGGCTAACAACTTGACCGCTGGCCGAGTCCAGTAGCACTATTCGGCGTTGATCAGTCGACTCCACATCATCAAAAGCAATCAGCTTGCTATCTCCGGAAACAGCCAAACCAAGGCTGCTATAAAATCCATCGCCCGGTTCGTAATTCAGATCGGAATCGGAAATAGTTTCGCAACTGGATTTTAAATGACGAATAGACGGGCTAATGCTGCTGAAATCCACCAGGCTTATGCAGTTGTCATTACGCACAACAACTTTTTCACCATTGTGCGAAGAGCTGATCAATTTCGGTGTACGAAACAACATAAGTTGTTGATCGACGCCAGTACCGATATTCCGCCGATGCAATATTGAGTCACCATCAAGGTATATGAGCCACTCACTATTACCCGACAGCACCGCAGGCATACGCCCGGAACGATACCCAAAGAGGCTCTCCTCTTCGCCGGTCAAACCTGCCGCCCAGGCGGGAAATGATGAACACCAGCCTGCAAAAATGACTACACACAAAGAAAAATATTTCATACAGTTTCCCATCAATTCCGTGCAGTTTATTTTCTTATTGTTCAGTTGCTGCTTCACAGGCAACCTCACGGGTTAACAACAATTTTTTCCATAGCAATATTTTTCGTTGCAATACAGCAGAAGACCAAAGCTCTAGCTTATCTTGCTTAAATGCATTTATAGTTGCGAGCGCTACCGATAATGCAGCGATCTTCCGTTTATGGAGTTCACAATTTACCGCCCCGGAAGAATTTGTGTTTGTTATTGTGGGAAAAAGATTTTCGACATTGCTTATATAAGCCGTCCTCACCACAGCGTCAGCAAGTGTTCCTTTCTCCGCAATATCAATCAAAACAGCACGCAGATCTTCAGGCTTTACATCACCTGTTTTTTCAACCCCCAAAATGATTGGTTGCAACTCTGCCAGGCTAAGCGCTTTATAGGGATATTTGTTGCATGTCGCCAACTCAGCCTGCCAATCTTTTTTTAATTGGCCTAGAACAGACTCCGTCATCACCTGCTGGTGCATGTCCTTTTCAACCGCTTCGTAGTAAGCAGCTGTTTCAGCTCTGCATTGATTTGCGGTGATATTCTCGAATGAGTTTTCCCGACTTATATAAGGTGGAACTAACTTCTGGTCATTGACGTATCTATGACAACCTAATTTTTTTGATGCATCTTCCATGATTATGCAGTTAGCATGACTGGTGATTGCTTGTTGTTGTGCAAATTGGTAGCCCACCAGAATTTCATCGGCAACCTCGCCTGCATTGGCACCCGCCGCACCCGCCACCAGCATTTCTTCTTGCAGCTCTGGCCTGGAAGGCGGCGAAATTAAGTTCTGATTGACATGAGAGGTATCCAGTCCAGTTGGTGTATTAGCGCTGAAGGGTTTGAAAAACACTACCGCAGAAACCACAAGAATCAGTATTAGTGCCAAATTTAATTTCATTGTTTCCTTGCCAAATATTTTTAATAATCAGAAAAGCTAATAAGCAGCAAGTGCAGCCGCAACTTCAGGTTCATGTGCACATTTCCCTGCATATTCTTTCACTGTGGGGTTTCCCTGCGCTGCTACCTGCAACTTCGGGTCTGCACCTGACGCCAGCAGCAATTTCACCATACTCACATCGCAATTATCTATCGCTTCTTCAAGCGGTTGAGGAACATCGCTATGTGTTTCATTAACAGGAAGCCCCTGCCCGATCAAAAACCTCACCATAATCACATCACGCTCATAGATAGCCAGGTTGAGCAAGCTGCGTTTGCCTTTGCGCAATTGCGCGTCCGCTAATTGCAGATCACTGCCCTCTGCCAATAAATATTGTGTCAACGCCAGCTTCTTATCATCAATCGCATTACGTATCAGTGAGTCACGCCCGTAGTTAATCTGCAGGTCCATACCTTGCTCAATTAAGTACTCCATTAGCGGTAAGCTTTCAGAGCTCAACGCATCATCAAGTAACCGGTGATGAATGCGCAGGTTTTCAGCAGAAAATCCAGTCGCGCGCTTACGTATAAGATCAATTGGCACCCAGGCTGCAAATTGCTTTTTCAGCGATGATTTTTGATAGCTATCTTGATCTTTGCACTCCTGCTCAGACGTCGGTGCATAATTTTCTACCAGCCAGCCATTCTCGGCAGGCGTTCCATTTAAATAGATGCGAGCCTGAATTTCCCATATATCCCCGCTACCAAGCTCTGCGGGCTCAAGGTGACTGACAAGTTGAAAGTCATTATTGGAAACCAGGTGCCCGGTTGTTTTTACTGGATGCCATTCATCACTATGGCTTGGCCTTTTTGACCAAATAACTTCTGCTTTTTTTAATGGTGCATCAAGCAACCTGGCCACTAACGAAATTCGTTTGCCCGGCTGAATAAAACACTTCAGTGGTTCATCACCCTGCAACTCGGACGCCATCACCATGCGAAATACAGTCCATGAGGGAGAATATTTTTCCATCGCCCGCTCAAGCAAAAAGGCGGCCCCCGCATAACCGGATTCATCAGCGACACTGAATGCTTGCCGCCCTGCATAATCAAACTCATAGGGATCGAGATAAGGTAAATAACTACTATCCTTTTCATCGAAAGCGAGACCAATTAAATTGATAATCGCAAACTCATCGCCCACTGCCGCTGCACGCATAAGTGCAGACTCACCTAAACGATTGCGCCCTTTAAAATAGTGACTATTAGTAACCAGGCTAACATTGGAGGAATATCCCCAATCAGGATTGGCAATCGGGCCGCCATGCAGCATATGCTCAACTAACATCGACGCTAGCGCTTTATCTTTTGTTGCTACCGCAAGATCCAATGGAGAGCGTCCTTCGGCATCGCGAATAAACGGGTTGACGCCGATCAAGAGCAAACTTTTTATCGTGTCGTAACTCTTGTTTTTAATTGCCTCCAGCAACACGGTATCACCGGCAATTGTTGTACGATTAATGCTGGCGTCCGTATAGTTGACCACGAGCCCCTCTCCTTTTTTCCTGGCAAGAGGTAAGGCTTCATCCCGATACACAGCTTTGCTAAACAGGTCGAGGGTCGTCTCGTCACGTTTTGTATTCCCAACACCAACAGAAATAACTTCATCACCCTCCTGGTGTTTAAAAATATAAACCGGTGCAGGAGACACTTCTTCAGCATATTGAGAAATTCTAAAAACATCTGAAAAAGTTATCGAGAAATAATCAAAGAAATCCGCAGCAGCATCCATTCGCCGGGATTTTTCATCGTCAGAAAATGCAATTTGATTACTGTGAATCAGGCATTGGCCAGACCATAACTCTACCCGCACCGGTGCGGGAACTCCTGCCCCACTATTGGTATTCGTCAAACCATTAATTGTGGACCAGACTCGCCAACGGGCGGCAGATACACCAATCTCCTCGCGATAAATCAACACATCTCGCTGAAACCATTTAAATTCTATCGTCGCGGACTTTACACCAATAACTTCAGAGAAATAGGTCAGTGATTTTCTGCGCGGTGATGCTGATTGCAATAACAAAACCGGCAGCCTGGCCTTAATTGCATCCGTAAAGGTTGGATTAAGTACGAACCCTTGTGTCTTACAGGGCGACTGCACCTTTGCTATAGAGAGTGCAGACGAAGAGGATGAAGCAGAGGACGAAGCCAATTCGTCGGGAACATCTGCCACAGATTCAAGCTCAGCGGTCAAACGGTCAACAAGATCTACACCTTCGTGGCGCAGACCATAATTAACATTAACCAGTTGAAAAAAACCAAAGCAAATAAACACAGTTACTATTATTTTTTTTATCACTTTAGCTCCGCCGTTTACTGTTCCACATCCCATAGATCAACTATTGATATTTCTGCTTATACTTTTGTTTCATTTCATTAAGCTCGTATTCCAGCAATACACTTTCATCATCCGGGGACAAAACACCGCCTGATTGGCGGATAGCTTTGATCCTTTCGATATTGGAACTGTACTCACCTTTACACCTGGGGTTTGGATCGTTTTGATGAACAACAAAGCGCGCGCTTTTTTGCACCTGCTCAAGATCAGAACAGTAAATATTCTCCATATTCGGCATATATACCGTTTCCAGAGCAGCAAAATCCAATAGCGGTTTGATATTTTCTGGCTGGTTACCGGAAAGGCGTAATACTGTTAATTTGGAAAGTGAAGTTAGCGAGCTAATGTCAGTCACTAGATTATTAGAAATATCCAGCTCCTCAAGCTTGTCCAATTTGTTTAATACATCAACGCGGGTGAGTTTATTCCCGGAAAGATCAAGCGACTTGAGTTTTTGCAACGCACCTATACCTTCAATACTGGCAATGCCCTGATTTGTACAATTTAACCACAGAAGCTCGTCTACAAATTCAATACTACCGTAGGTGTTCGGTGGCAACTGCGCCTGCTCAAGCGCAAATTCGCGAATACATTTCAGAAGAGCGGGATCAGCAATATTAAGCTGATCAATAGAATATTTTACAGTTTTGATTTGGAATTCAATTTCTTCGTCGACTGAAAACTCGGTGCGCTGCTCTTTCTGCTCAGCCAGCCAAAACATAAAATTCATGCTTAAGACCGGTAACAAAAATACACTGACAACAATGATCAGAAGAATAATGGAAAACGTTTTTGATAGTTTAATTTCACTGAGCTTCATTGACGCAATCCATTTAATGAAAACCTCAAACTAAAAAAAGCGCAGTAAAAACTTACTGCGCTATTTCAGTCATAACAGCGAATCAGGGGGACTCTATTTATTTTTTTTAAATAGCCGTGTAATCAGGCTAACCACAGCAAGCACTAGCGCCCCGATTACAACACCCGCTACACCATTTAATACGGAAGAGGTCAACCAACCCACAGGCTCAGTCACTTGTGCGGCATGCTCAATGGCATGATGGATGGGAGCAATGCTGTGTGTGACGATTCCCCCTCCCACCATAAACATAGCGGCAGTACCGAGGACGGATAAAAATTTCATCAGTTTAGGCGCGGCAGCGAGCAGTATGTTGCCGAAGAATTGTGCGGCCGCATTCTGTTTTTTACACAGGTGCGCGCCCATATCATCCAGTTTCACAATCAGTGCAACAAAGCCATAAACACCGATTGTCATTAACACCGCAATACTTACCACTACCGCAGCCTGCTTGGCGAAGGTCGCAGCAGCAACAGTACCCAAAGCGATCACGATAATTTCAGCGGAAAGAATAAAATCGGTGCGCACAGCACCTTTAATTTTTTCTTTTTCGAAAGCCACCATATCCACTTCCGGATTGGCCACGGCTTCAATAAGTTCTTTGTGATGCTCTTTATCTTCTTCTTTAGAATGCAGGAATTTATGCGCGAGTTTTTCAAAACCCTCAAAGCAAAGATAGGCACCACCAATCATTAATAAGGGCACAATCAACCAGGGAACAAACGCACTGATTAATAATGCCGCAGGAACCAATATTAATTTATTGAACGCCGACCCTTTTGCTACTGCCCAGACCACCGGCAATTCGCGCTCGGCGCGAATACCTTGTACTTGCTGCGCATTCAGTGCCAGGTCATCGCCCAATACGCCGGCAGTTTTTTTAGCGGCAACCTTGGTCATTACCGCTACGTCATCCAATACTGTTGCTATGTCATCGAGTAACGCAAGTAAGCTGGCGCCGGCCATGATTGATTCCTTTAAAAATTAATGTTGTATTTATTAACGCAGTCCCAACACATCCTGCATATCAAACAAGCCAGACTTTTGTAGTTGCAACCAAATAGCCGCGCGTACGGCGCCATTGGAAAATGCCAAACGGCTGGATGCTTTGTGGGTAATTTCCACGCGCTCGCCATCGGCCATAAACATCACCGTGTGGTCACCCACTACATCACCACCGCGCACAGTGGCAAAGCCGATAGTATCTTTAGGGCGTGGGCCGATTTGCCCTTCGCGACCATACACCGCCACTTTATCCAAATTGCGCTCCAGCGCATTAGCGAGCACCTCACCCATACGCACCGCCGTACCGGAAGGTGAATCCACTTTATGGCGATGATGGGCTTCATAGACTTCCACATCGTAGCCTTCACCCAATACGCGCGCCGCAAGATCCAGTAATTTAAAACACAGGTTTACCCCGGTAGAAAAATTTGCCGATAACAGTAATGGGATTTTGGATTGGTAACTTAACAACTCTTCTTTTTCGGCAGCACTAAAACCGGTAGTACCTATCACGATTGGTTTGTTGTGTGCAGCGCAAAGTTTTACATTTTCCAAGGTAGCAGTTGGTGAGCTAAAGTCGATCAACACATCGAATTGATCAATCACATCAGCCAGGGACGCACTCACCGCAACACCCAATTTACCGACATTACCCAGCTCACCGGCATCAACACCAATTAGCGAGCTGCCCGGGCGAACAATTGCAGCGCCCAATGAGGTTTCCGGGTTTTTATGGGTAGATTCAATCAGCGCCTTTCCCATACGGCCAGCAGCGCCGGCAATTGCAATTCGAGTCATGCTAATGTCCTAAAAATGGATTCCTGAAAAATAAAAAGATTCTGAAATTTACTCGTTGTCATCATCCGGCAAATTGTCACCATTAAACAAATGGCCAAGCTTGCCCTTTTTGGTTTCCAGATATTTGGCGTTGTGCGGGTTGCGGCCAGTTTCATGCGGCATACGCTCAAGCACATTAATCCCCATATCCTGCAAAGCTTTTACTTTGCGCGGATTGTTAGTTAACAATTTCAGCGCTTTGATATTTAAATGCTCAAGCATGGGCTTGAGGATGGAGTAATCGCGCATATCAGCGCCAAACCCCAATTGCTCATTGGCTTCAACGGTGTCGGCGCCCTGGTCTTGCAAATGATAGGCTTTGATTTTATTCAGCAAACCAATGCCACGCCCCTCTTGGCGCAAATAAAAAATTACACCGCGGCCAACCACAGAAATTTTATGCATGGCGGCTTGCAGTTGCGGGCCGCAGTCACAGCGCATACTAAACAGTGCATCACCGGTCAAACACTCAGAGTGAATACGCGCGAGCAAAGGCTCGTCGCCGCTAATATCACCCATAGTCAATACTACGTGCTCTTTATCGGTTTCATCATCATTGAAACCGTGCATGGTAAACATGCCAAAGGGCGTAGGTAATTTGGAAGATTCTACAAAGTGGACAGTCACAACAACCTCGCAAAATAGGCAATCAACTGGAGTGCGATGCAGGCGTAAACACCGGCGAGCAGATCGTCGACCATAATGCCGAAACCACCGTGCACTTTTTTATCCAGCCAGCTGATTGGCCAGGGTTTGAGAATATCGAAAATACGGAATAAAACGAAACCAGTCAGCACCCAAACCCATCCTGCGGGGGCCATTAACATGGTCATCCAAAAACCGACAAATTCATCCCAGACTATGCCGCCGTGATCGTGTACACCCAGTTGTCGGGAAGAGCGGTCACACCAGAATACGCCCAATGCAAAAGTCACCACCAGCCAGGATACATACAAGTAAATTGGCAGATCCTGAATCACTAAAAAAATCGGGATAGCTGCCAAAGTACCAAAGGTTCCTGGTGCTTTGGGTGCAAGGCCACTACCAAAACCAAA
>JAGKWY010000226.1 GCA_021151625.1 Gammaproteobacteria bacterium
AATACGCGGGTGTTGGGGTTGAAGTTGTAATCCACACCAACAATCACACCTTCCAGTTCTGCGTCTTTATACAGAGCGTTGGTGGGTGTAGTGGTTGAATTGGCGTATTGGATTTTTGCCAACCAGGGGCCGGCAATTTTCCACTGCGCGTTGAGGATATAACCGTCTTGTTCTTTAAAGGCATTGCCTGAGGCGCCGTCCCATTCAGAGAGCGGGTTCAAACCATTTTGTGCCCCGGTAGTGGTGCCATTGGTGCCGACGAAACTGGAGAATCCACCGAGTGAATCCACATCGTCATGTGCTTCAGCGGTTTGATAAATTGCGCCGAGTTTTACTGCACCCAGGGTAATTTCGCCAACAGCACGCACAGCATCAGTGGTAGCTACGTTGGAATCAGCACCAATACCGACAAACCATTTTGCTTTACCGTAAGTCACTGAAACGGATTGGCCGGAAGCAAAACCATTGTCGTCTTGCTGGTTGGTGGCACTCACGGGTACACCAGTTTCTTCGGCCTGAATTGCTGCAACGTTTAATTCCAATCCGCCAAACCAAATGGGCGAGGTGTATTGGATAACGTTATCCGGACGGTTTTCACCGACGATATAGGTACCAATATCGCCCAGGGGTGAATCGTTAAAACGATCCAGGTCAGAGCGAAGTACCGTGTTGGTTTGCAGGGTTTTTAATGGGGTATCATTTTTACCAAACAGGATTGAACCCCAGGTGCCGCGCAAGCCGCCAAAAATATTACGCTGGCTTAATTCGCGACCATTGCTGTTGGTGCCGTTGTCTACATCGATACCGTATTCCAAACGGTAGAACACTTGCACGCTGGAAGTCGCATCAAAATCGCCTTGAATACCCAAGCGCGAACCGGTGCTTTCCAGTGCAAAAGTATCCAGCTCGGTGGTTACGTTGGTCGCGCCAATGTGGCGATAAGTGGTTGCACCTGTTGCGGTGGGCGCAAAATCAATTTTTTCCAAATCATATTGATTGGCAGTTAAATGAATTTTGCCGTACAGCGTTGGGAAGCCGGCAAATGCGTTGGTAGAAAGTGCAGCGCCTACAGCAATCGCCAGGGCATTGCGCTTGATAACTGATCCTGTTGCTTGTGATCGCACAACCGACCACGCGTTACGAAATGACATGCTAATCTCCGGTAGTTCACATATCACCTCCGGTGTTCTATTTGCACTACCTGGCCATTGTGAACTTGAATTTCCAATGAGCCGAACTGAATAAGTGCCAGTTGTTGTTTAATTTCTTCCAGAATTTCCTCGACGATTGAATCGTGTTTCGTCGTGTTTTCCGGGGTGACTGCCGACTCTGTGCGGTGAGTTCCCATTGCATACCTCGTTAGAAAATATTCCTGCCTTGCGGCCCTGTTCAGGAATTCCTGAATGACGTCGCCATCATATTCAGATGCCATTAAAACTAAAAATACTGATTTTTTATTAGCTTATAACGTCAATCTGATGGCTATAGGCATCAATGGTTTTTCACTACACGTCCCTGTGTGTGTCGTTGTTCAAATTAGCAACGTCTTTTAATTAAAAACGCCTCTTTATTAAAAACGCCTCTTTATTAAAAGCGCCTTCCTGTTAAAAACGGAAGTCCACACCCAATGCGAAGATGCTGTCGGTAGTGGCTTTGGTGCTGATGGCGGCATCGCCTTGTGCTTCCACATCGGCGTAGTAACCGAAAATGCGGGTGGCATCGTTCAGGGCGTAATCCAGTCCCACTGCCAATGCATCCAGGTCAACATCGTCATAGGTGGTGTTGAGCGGGGTAGAGGTGCTGTTGGCGTATTGGAACTTGGCTGACCAGGGGCCGGCGATTTTCCATACGCCGTTTACTACGTAACCATCCTGCTCCTTATAGGCGGTGCCGGCAGCGCCATCCCACTCGGCCAATGGGTTAACACCGTTTTGCGCACCCAGTGTGGTAGTGGTGGCGTTTACGAAACTGGTGAAACCACCCAGGCTGTCTACATCGTCATGGGCTTCAGCGGTTTGGTAAATCGCACCCAGTTTGACCGGGCCGAGTACTACTTCACCCACAATGCGCGCTGCATCGGTAGTGGCTACGTTGCTTTCATAGGCTGCGCCCAGGAACCAGTTGGTTTTGCCGTAGCCGATGGATACCGATTGACCAGAGGCAAAACCGTTATCGTCCTGCTGGTTGGTGGCTGATTGCTCTACGCCAGTTTCTTCGGCCTGTACAGCTGCCAGGTTAATTTCCAGGCCGCCAAGCAGGATGGGCGATGTATATTGGATAACGTTATCAACACGGTTTTCACCGACCAGGTAGGTGCCTATGTCGGCTAGTGGTGCTTCATTGAAACGGTCGATATCGGTTTTTTGTACTGCAGGTACGTAAGCGTTTTTAACGATGGTGCCGTTGCGACCTGCGAGTGAGCGCAGCGGGGTATCGTTTTTACCGGCAAGCAATGCACCCCAGTTGCCGCGCAGGCCACCGAAGATATTGCGCTGTACCAGCTCGCGGCCATTGCTGTTGGTGCCGTTGTCGTAGTCCACACCGTATTCGATGCGGTAAAACACATTCAGGCCAGCGGCCGCATCAAAATCACCTTGCACACCCAGGCGTGAGCCAATGCTTTCTACGGTGAAACTATCCAGCTCGTCAGTGACATCAGTAGCACCCAGATGACGATAAGTAGTTGCGCCAGCCGCAGTGGGAGCGAAGGCGATTTTTTCAAAATCATATTGGCCTGCGGTTACTTGAACCTTGCCATAAATTGTGGGGAAACCTGCAGATGCGTTGACCGAAATTGCCAGGCCTACTGCAGTGAACAGTGCGTTGCGTGAGAAAACTGAATTAATCAAGGTGGCTTTGTTATGTGACCACTGGGTAAATAATGACATGCTAATCTCCGAAATTTGATTGTCACATCCGGTGGTCCGGTCAGTGTTTTGTCTAGGTTTTATAAATGAACAGCTAACAAACTTTTAATAAAAATGACTAACCAATAAAAATTAATAGCCAAAAAAAGTGGGGCTAGCGGGCGTTGACGCCTTTGTCCCAGCGCTTTTTCTCGCGGCTTTCCAACTGCACGACTTGCCCGTTGTGGATTTGGATCTCCACAGAACCGTAGCGAATATGTGCCAGCTGACGTTTTCGATATGTATAAAAAACAACACTCGCACAAGGCGAGTGTTACTTTTGCTGGATTTTTGTACCAATTTGGTGCTGGTGTTTATAGGCACCCGATTGGAAAAAATATTTTCGCTATGGAAAAGTTTTATGATTTCGGAGCTTCATAAATCTTGTCAAAGATGCCGCCATCGCCAAAGTGCTGTGGTTGTGCTTTATCCCAGCCGCCGAAATCGGCAATGGTGGTGAAATCAATTGCCGGGAAGTTTTTCGCGTAGGTTTTTGCTACCTGTGGGTCGCGTGGACGATAGAAGTTCTTGGCGGCAATCTCCTGGCCTTCTTTGGTGTAGAGGTAATGCAGGTAAGCATCGGCTACGTCAGTGGTGCCTTTAGCCGTCGAATTTTTGCTGACTACGGCAACCGGTGGTTCGGCCAGGATAGAGATAGAAGGATAAACAATTTCAATTTCATCGCTGCCGGCTTCCTGGATTGCCAGGTGTGCTTCGTTTTCCCAGGCGAGGAGAACATCGCCAATGCCGCGCTGTACAAAGGTAGTGGTTGAGCCGCGTGCACCTGAATCCAGTACCGGTACATTCTTATAGAGTTTTTTTACGAACTCTTGTGCAGCAGTGTCGGAGCCTTCTTTCTTTTTGGCGTAGGCCCAGGCGGCCAGATAATTCCAGCGCGCACCGCCAGAAGTTTTCGGGTTGGGCGTAATCACTTCCACACCGGATTTCACCAAATCATTCCAGTCTTCAATTTTTTTCGGGTTGCCTTTGCGAACCAAAAACACAATAGTGGAGGTGTAAGGCGCGCTGTTGTTTGGCAGGAGCGAGGCCCAGTTGTCGGGCAGCAGCTTGCCATTTTTAGCCAGTGGGTTGATATCGCCAGCGAGTGCCAAAGTCACTACGTCTGCTTTCAATCCGTCCAGTACCGCGCGTGCCTGACTGCCGGAACCACCGTGGGATTGTTCAATTTTTACATCATCCCCGGTTTTTTCTTTCCAGTGCTTGGAAAACGCAGTGTTGAATTCGCGATAAAGCTCGCGTGTTGGGTCATAGGAAACATTCAGCAAGGTAACTTCTTTGGCGAAGCTGGCTGAACTCAATAATAAGGTCGCCGCAAACAGGGCCGCTTTTTTACTAAACACTTTCATAAGGATTCCTTAAAAAACATAAACAGATTAATGACATGACTAATGATTAACGAATGCGCTTTCCCTGCCTGAAAATCCTGTGTAATTAGCCTAAAGCCAGATCTGTGCCAGCCAGAAGATAAAAAAATCTGCGTAAATAAAAACACTTTGTTTTAAATGGCAAACAAAAAAGAATAAGTAGCTGTGATGCTGCCTGAGCAGGAATTTGAATGGGGCAAGGCTATAGAAATCAATGAGCTAAACGAATAATTTAAAAAATACTGACCCGGTTGTTAATTCATAAGTTACAAACGATCGGTTATTAATCTGTTTAAATTTGCACTTTTCATTGATTATGATTTGTTGAAATAAACACAAATAAATGGGGTGATTGTTGGATTGCAGACAGCAAGTTTTGGTGAAGCAATGTGTTAGGTAAGGTTGATATTTAAACACTGTTTGATGTGCCACCCAGTAATGCTGTGGCTTTTACGACAGATTAGAACTGTCAATTCCAACACCGGAAAAATATGGCATAGCGGTTGCTGTAGCTGGTTTAGCGACTGTTGTAGACCGGGAAGCCATACGCAGTCATCTGCACACTGCTA
>JAGKWY010000031.1 GCA_021151625.1 Gammaproteobacteria bacterium
ATCACCTCAGGAGAATATTTTCGTGAAAAAACTATTTCGTATGGGCGTCAAGCTCGCTCCGCTGGCCTTGTTGGCCGCGTTGATACTCCCCGGCGCTGGCGCCTGGGCGCAAGACGATGCTGCCGCTGCGGCAGATACTGCCACTACAGTTACTGAAGCCGTTGCCACAGAAGCGCCAGCTGCCGAAGCTGCTGCGCCGGTTGAAGCGGCGGCTGAAGAAGCACCTGCGGCACCTGCCGCTCCTTCCTTTGATAAGGGCGATATCGCCTGGATGTTGACCGCCACCCTGTTGGTTATCTTCATGGTATTGCCCGGCCTTGCCCTCTTCTACGGCGGTATGGTACGCGCTAAAAACATCCTGTCATTGTCCATGCAAGTGTTTGTGACCTTCTGTTTGATCGCTGTGCTCTGGTCGATCTACGGTTACTCACTGGCGTTCACTTCGGGCAGTGCCTTCTTTGGTGGCTTTGATCGCCTGTTCCTGAAAGATATGCTCGATGCAGCCGGTAACCTGTTGCCTGCAGCGACTTTCAGCAAGGGCGTCTATGTTCCTGAATATCTCTATGCAGCATTCCAAATGACCTTCGCCGCCTTGACTCCTTGCTTGATTGTGGGTGCCTTCGCTGAGCGTATGAAGTTCTCTGCTGTACTGATTTTCGCTGTTCTGTGGTTCACCTTCGCCTACCTGCCAATCGCACACATGGTGTGGTTCTGGGCGGGTCCGGATGCTTACACCACTGCTGAAGCGGCTGCTGCAGCTACTGCGGGTGCAGGTTACATTTTCCAAATGGGCGCACTGGATTTCGCTGGTGGTACCGTAGTTCACATCAACGCCGGTATTGCCGGTTTGGTAGGTTGCTTGTTGATTGGCAAGCGTAAAGGTTTCGGTAATGCCTCCCTGGCTCCGCACAATGTTCCTTTCACTATGGTGGGTGCTGCGATTCTGTGGGTGGGTTGGTTCGGCTTCAACGTAGGCTCAAACCTGGAAGCTAACGCCTTCGCTGCACAAGTATTCATCAACACTTTCCTCGCAACTGCTGCTGCAGTATTGGCCTGGACCTTCGGTGAGTGGTTGGTGCGTGGCAAACCAACTATGTTGGGTGCAGCTTCCGGTGCAATCGCAGGTTTGGTTGCGATCACTCCAGCCTGTGGTTGGGTAGGCCCTATGGGTGCTCTGGTAATTGGTGTTGCCGGTGGCCTGATCTGTATGCTGGCGGTACTGAAACTGAAAGCCTGGTTAGGTTATGACGATTCCCTCGATGTATTTGGTGTTCACTGCGTGGGCGGTATTATCGGCGCGATCCTGACTGGCGTGTTCAACAGCCCGGATTTGGGTGGTACAGGTGTATTGGATTATGTGACTGGAACCTGGGGCTTCGCTGGAATCGGTGCGCAGACCTGGATTCAAACCAAGGGTGTGTTGATCACCATCCTCTGGTCCGGTGTGGTTTCCTTTATCGCCTTTAAACTGGTTGACATCGTAATCGGCCTGCGTGTGAGCGAAGAAGTTGAAACCGAAGGTCTGGATACTGCCGAGCACGGTGAGCGCGGCTATCACATGTAATTCCCTCCGGCGCTTTGCGGTTGCCTGCAAAGCGCCTTTTCTTTGCGCTTCATAATGCTTTCGCTGTGTTACCAAGGGGAATTGTGAATGGAAGAAAATGTTTACCAGCTTCAGTACGCTCTGGATACCTTCTACTTTCTGGTGTGCGGTGCTCTGGTGATGTGGATGGCTGCGGGTTTTGCCATGCTCGAATCCGGTTTGGTGCGCACCAAAAACACCACTGAAATTCTGACCAAGAACATTGTGCTCTATGCAACAGCCAGCACCATGTATCTGATCTGCGGCTACGCGATTATGTACGGCCAAAGTTTTTTCCTAAGTGGTATTGGCAGTGTTGATGTGCCTGAAACCCTGAAAAGTTTTGCGGCGCGTGAAGACGGGTTTGGCGGTAGTGCTATTTATTCATCTTCCTCCGACTTTTTCTTCCAGGTTGTCTTTGCGGCAACCTGTATGTCGATTGTGTCGGGTGCCGTTGCCGAGCGCATGAAACTCTGGGCGTTTTTGCTGTTCTCGCTGGTGATGATTGGCTTTATCTACCCCATGGAAGGTTCATGGGTGTGGGGTGCCTCCGGTGTATTTGGTTTGAATCTGGATGATCAATTCGGCTTCAAAGATTTTGCCGGTTCAGGTGTGGTGCATTTGGCTGGTGCTTCTGCTGCTCTGGCAGGGGTAATTTTGCTGGGTGCGCGTAAAGGCAAGTACGGTCCCAATGGTGAAGTCCATGCGATTACCGGTGCGAACCTGCCACTAGCAACCCTGGGTGCATTGATTCTCTGGTTCGGCTGGTTCGGCTTTAACGGTGGCTCGGTGTTGAAGCTTGGTGATATCGCCAATGCCAATGCGGTCGCGCTGGTGTTTCTCAATACCAATGCCGCGGCAGCCGGCGGTTTGCTCGGCGCATTGGTTGTGGCACGTATCCTGTTTGGCAAGGCCGATCTCACCATGATTCTCAACGGTGCATTGGCAGGTTTGGTCGCAATTACTGCAAGTCCGGATACTCCCAGCGCGGTAGGTGCCGTTGTTATAGGCGCGGTTGCCGGCGTGCTGGTGGTGTTTGCGATTCTGGGCCTGGACAAGTTGCGCATTGATGACCCTGTAGGTGCAATTTCAGTGCACGGCGCTGCCGGTTTTTATGGCCTGATGGTGGTTCCTTTTACGGCCGAAGGCACCAGTTTCCTGGGGCAGTTGGTTGGTGCGCTGGTAATTTTCGGATGGGTGTTTGTAGTCAGCTTTATCGTTTGGTTTGTCATCAAACTGGTAATGGGGATTCGCGTATCCGAAGAAGAAGAATTTGAAGGACTGGATTTGGCTGAATGCGGTATGGAAGCCTATCCTGAATTTACCAACAAGTAATTGTTAGACAAAAACTGGCCAGCCTTGGCAAGCAGCAAGCGCTGGTCTCCCTAAACCAATTTATTACAAAGTTGTTGTTGATGGGCGAAACTTGGGTGTATCTTTAACGCCAAGTTGCTGGATTCAAGTTGTGCCTTTGGCTAGCAAGATTCTCCAGCGTCGCCTCCTTAAGACTCCAGCAAAGGATTTAATAATGAAACTGATTACTGCCGTTGTAAAACCGTTCAAACTCGATGACGTGCGCACTGCATTGTCAGACGTAGGTATCCGCACCGGCGAAACCGGCTCTGACGCTGTGTAATTAAGCGCACATTTGAGTAGAGTATTTGCTCTGAAAAACGCCACTTTGAGTGGCGTTTTTTTATGGTTTTTCATCCGTCGCTGCCACTCATCGAGTCATAGCTGCGCACTGTTAAAAATGATGCCCGATCTTTTTTATGGTAAAAATTTTTGCAAACTAATTCTTATTTGCTGGATCACACGCTGTTGCTGAACTACTAAATAGGCAGGGAAAGCAATTATCATAAGCAATATAGCACTGGTTTGTTGCGACATGCCCAGCGCGGGGCGAATTACCAGTACGAATAAAAAACACAGTGATGTCATCAGTAGTGCAGCGATAAAGTTGCTGCGCCAGTTGCGCATTCTGTTGTCGGAAGAGAATGCGTCCTGATAGGCGCGGGTCAATAATTGTTGCTGCTCGTCCGCAGGCAAGTGCGCAAGTTCAGGAAAATGGCGGATCAGTTTTTTGAAGTTCATAATTGCAGCAGGTTGTTGTTTTTCCAGAACGCCGCCTGATTGTTACTCAATGTGTTACGGCGAATTTATGTCGGTTTTGTTACTTTTATCGCCATTCAAATCCGGCGCTAGACTTGGTCATAGTTAATAACTAAAATTCGCCGCATTGGCACCCGGTAAGGCAAAAAAAGCCTAAAAAAGCATCATGATTCATCATGACGTTTAAAAGAGTCTGCGCTATAAATTAGCCGGAGCCTCCAGTTAAAAATGCAGTGCTTGCAGGCGCCAAGAATAAAAGATGTTCATTGTACAAGTTTTCAGGTGACATTATGACTGATGAAGAGTCCATTAACGACGAAGAATTAGAAGATACTGGTGCAGAAGATGAGGATGCTGAGGAGGATCTGGAAGCATCTGGCGATAGCGACGATGCGAGCTATTCCGGCGGTTCATCATCATCCAGCAAAGCGGCCGAATCCGAAGCCCTGGAAGATTTCAGTATTGCATCGCGCCAAAAGGAGCGTGATGCAATTGAAGATCAGGTTGCGGCTTTCCTGGCGCGTGGTGGCAAAATCAATGAAGTTGCGCCCAACGTAACGGCTGACCCACCTAAAAAGCCCACACCGGATTACGGTGGTCGCCCTATTTAAGAATTGCTTTCTTAAGGGTTGGTTTCATATTGCAAAGGCCTCGCTATTTGGCGGGGCTTTTTTATGGGCAAGTTAATTGCATATAAAAATTGGTCCAAGCTGCCAAACAAGCGGTAATTTTGGTTTTATTTTCGGGTAATTCCATTATATTAGCGCTGAAAAATACGGGCGGGCTTCTGGGCGCGCTTGCAGGTTTATTTTCAGCTATCGGGCAAGTCCAGACTCAGGGTTACGCCAGTGTGTTGCCGCTAAATCCCCGGCACAACTGCTGTTGAGTGTGCACATCTGTTCCCTTCCAATAACTCAGCCAAGATTAAAGGAACCAACGAATGTTAGTTAGTTTTGTTGTGCTCTATTTGCTCATTTCAATCGGGATCGGGGTGTATGCCGCGACCAAGGTGCATAACGCAAAAGACTATGTTACCGCAGGCAGGCAGTTGCCTATGGGAGTGGTTATCGCCATGGTGTTTGCGACCTGGTTCGGGGCGGAAACCGTACTGGGGATTCCCGGCACTTTTGTTGAAGAAAATTTGGGCGGTCTGATTTCAGATCCCTTCGGTGCCTCTTTTTGTTTGTTATTTTTTGCCCTGATTTTTGCGCGCCCGCTTTATCGTAAAAACTTGTTGACCCTTGGTGATTTCTATCGCGAAAAATACAGCAAGCCGGTTGAGATAGTTGTGTCTATCTCGATTGCCCTGTCTTACCTGGGGTGGGTTTCTGCGCAAATTACCGCCTTGGGCTTGGTGTTTAATGTGCTGACCGATGGTGTTATCAGCATGGAGGTCGGTATTTTGATTGGCGCCGCTGTGGTAATGGCCTACACCCTGGTGGGTGGTATGTGGTCTGTTGCTATGACAACAGTGGTGCAAATGACCGTGATCGTGGTTGGTTTGCTGTGGATTTGCTTTTTGGTCTCCGAGCAAACCGGCGGTGTTGCCCCGGTTGTTAAGCACGCCTATGAGGCGGGCAAGTTTGAGTTCTGGCCAACCTTTGAGTGGGCAGCAGTGATCACCTTTATTGCCGGCTTCCTGACCATGGGTTTCGGTTCTATTCCACAGCAGGACGTATTCCAGCGCGTAAACTCATCCAAAAATGAAACCGTTGCTGTTTGGGGTACATTTTTGGGTGGTTGCGCCTACTTTGTATTTGCGGCCATTCCCCTTTACCTCGCCTATTCAGCGTTTATGATCGATCCGGAAATGGCCGCCAAAGTTAGCGAGCAGGATTCGCAATTGGTGTTGCCTACTTTCGTATTGGAGCACATGCCTGTCTATGCGCAGATTATTTTCTTCGGTGCACTCTTGTCGGTGATCATGAGTACTGCCAGCGGTACCTTGCTGGCGCCCTCGGTAACCCTGTCGGAAAACGTGATTAAAGAGTTGCTGCCCAATGGCAAGTCGATGACTGACCAGCAGTTCCTCAAGCTGATGCGTATTGTGGTAGGTTTATTTTCGGTATTGGTTGCGCTCTATGCGCTCTATTCGCTGCAAGAAGAAACCTCAATTCACACCATGGTGGCCAATGCTTACAAGGTCACGTTGGTAGTGGCGCTGGTACCTTTGTTTGCTGGTCTCTATTGGAAAAAGGCGAGCAATTTTGGTGCTAGTTGCTCGATCATTGCCGGATTGCTGGTGTGGATTCCATTGGAATTCATTGCCCCCGAAGCAACATTGCCCCCGCATTTTGCCGGCTTTATTGTGGCGGCGATTGTGATGGTGGTTGCCAGCCTGATTAAGCCTGCAACAAAAACTGCCTAAGCGATTTCTGGCCCAGGGATTGGGCCACTGCTTTCCTTTCCCCGACTTTCCTTGCCGTAAAAGTACTACCCAGTTCATCCTCTCTTGTTCAAATAAGCCTCCATGTCCCTTTTTGGGGAGTGCAGATGCTATGATTCGCATCCTGATTAACTCCCAAGTGCCTGATCCATGTCGACTCCTGCCCGCCTGCGTATTGCAACCCGTAAAAGCCTGCTTGCCCTCTGGCAGGCGGAATATGTAAAAGCCGAATTGGAAAAACACCATCCGGGTCTGGTGGTGGAATTGGTACCGCTTACCAGTCGCGGCGACAAGATTCTCGATGTTCCTCTGGCCAAGGTTGGTGGCAAAGGCCTGTTCGTCAAAGAGCTGGAGCAGGCGTTGTTGGAAGGCGATGCAGATATCGCTGTGCACTCTATGAAAGATGTGCCTATGGAATTTCCGGCGGGTTTGGGCTTATCGGTTATTTGCCCGCGTGAAGATGCGCGCGATGCCTTCGTCTCCAACCGCTACAACTCGCTTGATGAAGTGCCTGCCGGTGCAGTGATTGGTACTTCCAGTTTGCGTCGTCAATGCCAGTTGCTCGCCAGCCGTCCGGATTTGCAGGTGAAATTCCTGCGCGGCAATGTGCAGACGCGCCTGCAAAAACTCGACGATGGTGAATACGATGCGATTATCCTCGCTGCTGCCGGATTAATTCGCCTCGAATTAAAAGAGCGTATCCGCGCTTATATTTCCCCCGAGCAAAGTCTGCCTGCGGGTGGACAGGGCGCAGTGGGTATTGAATGCCGGGTGGATGATGCCGCGACCATTGCATTGATCAAACCCCTGCATCACCTCACCACTGCCGAGCAGGTACTGGCCGAGCGCGCCATGAATCGCCGTTTGCAGGGCGGCTGCCAGGTGCCTATTGCCTGCTATGCTATTCATCGCGACAGCCAATTGTGGCTGCGCGGTTTGGTAGGCGCGCCCGATGGTAGCCAAATGTTGTTTGATGAAATTACCGGCCCGGTTGCCGACGCCGAAAAAATTGGCATTGAATTGGCAGATCGTTTGTTGGCCGCAGGCGCGGATAAAATTCTCGCCGAGGTTTACGCAAACGCGGAATAAATGATGACGGCAGCAAGCAATTATTGTGTGGTCATCACTCGCCCAGAGGTTCAGGCCAAACAATGGGCCGAGGTGTTGGCGGCAGAAGGTTTTCACTCGTCGGCGTTAAATTTATTGGCGATAGTGCCAGTAGCTAGCGAAGAAAAAATTCGCGCGATCAAAAATAAAATTCTGGATTTTGATCTCTACCAGAAAGCCATTTTTGTCAGCCAGAATGCGGTTGATTTTGGTATGCAATGGTTGGAGGATTACTGGCCACAATTGCCCATGGGCATTGATTTTTTTGCAGTAGGTGCAACCACCGCAAAAAAATTGTCTGACTATGGGGTGTTGGTTACCGACCTTGCCGTGAGTGGCAATGGTGGCATGACCAGTGAAGACCTATTGCGTGCACCGGGATTGCAACAAGTTGATGGCGAAAAAATTATTATTTTTCGCGGCTGTGGCGGACGCGGACACATGGCAGAAGAATTGCGCCAGCGCGGTGCCTGGGTAGATTACTGTGAACTCTATGAGCGCCAGTTACCCACAACTGCCGAAGTCCAATTGCAAGAGTTGGTGCAACAAATAGGCCTTGCTGATCAACAATATTTGCTTAGTGTGCACAGCGGTGAAAGCCTGGAGAATTTATTGCAGGTGTTAAACAACACTGCATCTACAGTTAAACCTGTGTTGTTCACGCTGCCGTTATTGGTGCCCAGTCAGCGCATAGCAACGCAGGCAGAGGTCGCAGGTTTCACGCGCGTTATTTGCGCTGAAAATGCTACTGATGCTGCCATGACCCAAGCGTTAAAAAGTTATCTAGCTTCTCATTAATGTTTTGCAAGCCGCGAACCTCGTTTAACGCTTGCCCTTAATAGGATTTTCAGTGTGACAGATCAACTATCTACTCCAGTATCCAATCCTGCCAACGCATCACCGCAATACACCGCCAGCGTGCAGCTGCCGCCAGCCAAAACTTACGGCGCCGCTTTTTTTCTGGTGTGGCTGTTTATTGTATTGCTGGTGGCGGGTTTGTGTTTTGGCGGCATTTTTATGTTGCGTCAATTGGATAGCCAGCAGCAAACCATTAGCAGTTTGCGTGAACAGCTGGAGCAGACCAGCTTAACGCTGGAAACCAAGCAGCAAGTACTAGAAGACGATGTTGAAAAAGATCTGGTTGAACAGCAGCAGGAAGTGCAAACGAGTTTAAATGATCTGGCTGAGCAACTGGACAATAACAATGCGCGTTTGCTGTCACTGTCCAGCGTCAATCGCGATGAATGGAAATTACAGGAAGCGCAATATTTGTTGCGCTTGGCTGACCAGCGCATATTGCTGGAAAAAGACAGCCAGAATGCGTTGGCTTTGGCTATTTCCGCTGATGATGTGCTGCGCGATATAGACCAGGCCGACCTGGTCGGCGTGCGCAAATTATTAGCAGAAGAAATTGCGGTATTAAAACTCGCCGGTGTCATTGATCGCGAGGGAATTTATTTGCGTCTTTCGGCATTGTCCACCCAGGTTGATTCTATTCCTTTTATCGAGCCGCTCGGTCAGGAGCAGAGTCTGTTGGTTGAAGAGGAAATTCCGGCCGATGAAACCCTGAAGCAAAAAATCACACGCAATTTTTATGCGCTGCTGCATAAGTTGGGTTCCTATGTGCGCGTGCGCGACCACGGCAAAACCATCAATGCAGTATTGCCGCCCGATGAACAGAAATTCCTGCAACAAAATTTGCGTTTAATGTTGGAGCAAGCCCAGGTCGCGCTTCTGCGTAATGAAAAAGGTATCTATCAGGAAAGCCTGGTAAAAGCGCAAAACTGGATCAACCAATATTACAATCTGAATGAAAAAGCCAAGGCAGTGTTGGAAGAGTTGCAATCCCTGCAGCAAGAAAATATCGCGCCGGATTTAACCAACTTCAGCAACAGCTCAGCAGCGCTCTCCGAATATATGGAGAAGCGTGAAAAAATGGCGGCTGCCCGTCGCGGGGTACGCCCATGAGACGTCGCTTACTAAAAGCCATTTTCTTTCTATTAATCGTTGCGCTGGTGATATTTTTGCTGGTGCGCGGTGATGGTTATTTGCTGGTTGCCTATGGTACCAAAACCATAGAGATGACCCTCTGGGTGGCAGCTATCGTTATTGCTCTGATACTGGGCGGCATTTGGCTGCTGCGTCAGTTAATGCTCGGCGGTGTGGAGATGGCGCGCCGTTTCCGCGAAATATTTTTATTCGGTTCGGTGGAGCGTGCGCAAAAACGTGCCGCCAATGGCATGGTGGACTATCTCACCGGCGACTGGTTCGAAGCGCGTAAAAAATTAATGCGCACCCTGGATAAAGTCGAATATCCACTCGCTAATTACATTGCTGCTGCACGCAGCAGTTTTGAAATGGGCGATGAACGGGAAGCCGAAAAAATTCTGGAGAAGGCTTTGGCGGTTTCCCAAAGCGAATTACCCGTGGCACTCACGCGGGCGCGCTTGCATGTGCAGGCAGGGCGCTACGAGGACGCGATTAATATCCTCAAGCCCATCGATATTAAAATGCCACGCCAGCCAGCGGTGTTGGATTTAATGCACCATATTTACATTGCGCAAAAAAACTGGCGCGCACTGGAAGAGTTATTTCCGGTTATGCGCAAAGCCAAGGTGTTATCCAATGTGGAATTTGATGCGTTGGAAGTAATGCTCGCCTGCGAAAAAATCCATGTGCAATCGGCGCAAACCAAAGCGCTATTAATTGCCGAACGTTTGCCGACTTTGCAAAAATTGTGGAAATCTTTCTCGCGCAGCTTGCAAAAAAATTCGCAAGTGATCCTGGCCTATGCGCGCGCCCTGTCGGAAAACTACCAGGATCAGGAAGCGGAAGTGATGCTGCGCAAAGCCCTGAGTAATGAGTGGTATGACCCACTGGTAGCGCTCTATGGTCGCTTGCAAGTTAAAGAAATTCACGCGCAAATTCGCACCGTGGAATCCTGGCTGAAAAACAAACCGCAGGATGCAACCCTGCTGTTAACCATGGGGCGTTTAATGGAACGTAACCAGCAGTGGGAAATTGCGCGCGAATACTTCCAGCGCAGCCTGAATCAAAAACAGCAGCTTGAAACCGTCGCTGAGTTAGCGCGCCTGATGACTAAATTGGGCGACCATAAAAAAAGTGCGGAATACTATCAGCAGAGTTTGCTGCTGGTTGGCCACCAGCCTTGATATTTTCCAATGCAGTGGATGCATATTTGCTCAGGCCCCATTAAACCGTTTACCCGGTTGTCGATAAAATTGTGGCGATGGTTTCGTGCATTAAATCATCGCCACAAATTGCTTTTGCTCAGTGTTATTTTCTGCGCTGTATTTTTGGGCTGTTTGCAGTGGCTGCCGCTCCCCGCAAGTCTTAAGCAACAAAGTTACGCCTCACTTTTATTGGCGCGCGATGGCAGTTTGCTCGGTGCTTCTATCGCTGCTGACCAGCAGTGGCGTTTTGCACCGGTAGAGCAATTACCAGAAAAATATTTGCATTCACTGCTGTTATTTGAAGATCAGCATTTTTATCGCCACCCCGGCATAAATCCATTGGCCATTGCGCGCGCGCTGAAAGGCAATATGGTTGCGGGTAAAGTCACCAGTGGTGGCAGTACTATCAGTATGCAGCTGGCACGTTTGCTGCGGCAGCAGGAATTGCGTACAAACAATGTAAAACCCTCGCGTAACCTGCACAGCAAGCTGGCGGAAGCTTTTTTAGCGTTGCAACTGGAGTGGCAACTCAGCAAACGTGAAATTTTAATTCACTACGCGAGCCAGGCTCCGTTTGGCGGCAATATTGTCGGATTGCGCGCGGCCGCGTGGCGCTACTTTGGCCGCTCACCGGAATATTTATCCTGGGCGGAATCGACCTTACTGGCGGTATTGCCTAATAGTCCTGCATTAATTCACCCGGGGCGTCAGCGCGATTTGCTGCAACAAAAACGCGATCGCCTGCTGCATCGCTTGCATCAGCAACAGCTGTTATCAGATCTGGATTTGCAATTGGCGTTGTTGGAACCACTGCCGGAGCGACCACAAGTATTGCCGCAACTTGCACCGCATTTATTAGCTACCTTAAAAATACAAACACCCGAAAAAAATCTATTCCATTCAACACTGGATTTATCGCTGCAACAATTGGCGAATCAAATTGCCCAGCGCCACAGCGCGCGGCTTGCCAATGACGGGGTGAATAATATTGCGCTGGTTTTAATCGATCACCAGAGTATGGAAACACTGGCTTATGTTGGCAATAAATCCTTTAGCAATAACTCCCTGAGTGAAAAACGCCGTTTCGCGCCGGATGTGGATATTTTGCAGCGCCCACGTTCCACTGGCAGTATTTTAAAACCCTTACTCTATGGTTTGATGTTGCAAGAAGGGGAGTTGGCGCCCACCAGTTTAATTCCCGATATTCCTACGCAAATTAACGGCTACAGCCCGCGCAATTACGACCGCAATTTTCGCGGCGCAGTACCAGCGCAATTTGCGCTTGCGCATTCGTTAAATATTCCCGCGGTGCGTATGTTGCGTGATTATGGAATTGGCCGCTTCCAGGAAAAGTTGCAGGCGATGGGCATGAGCAGTTTATTTCGCCCGGCCGATGATTATGGCTTAACGCTAATTCTTGGCGGCGCTGAAGCCAGCTTGTGGGAACTTAGCGCAATTTATGCGCGCCTTGCCGCTGCCGCGCGCGATGGTGATAAAACGCAATTGCCGGTGCAATTATTACTACAACAAAAAAATGAAGGCCAACAAACGCAAAGCGCAATAACAAAAAGCCCAACAACAGAAAGCCAGAAAATTAATCTGGATAAAAATATTAAGCCCGTTATTAAGCAGGGCGCCGCCTGGCTGACATTGCAAGCGCTAATTGAAGTGGCGCGTCCGGGAAATGATAACTACTGGCGTGATTTCGCCGGCAGTCAAACCATCGCCTGGAAAACTGGCACCAGCTATGGTTTGCGCGATGCATGGGCTATCGGCAGCAACGGCCGTTACACACTGGGTGTGTGGGTGGGTAATGCGGGTGGTGAGCCGGCCACTTTTATCAGCGGCCAAAGCAGCGCTGCGCCTATTTTATTTGATATGTTTGACGCACTGCCCAGCATCAATTGGTTTGCCAAACCTGCGCACGCATTAAAAACAATTTCCGTGTGCAAGGACGATGGTTATCTCGCCGGCGGTCAATGTGACGCTATAGATATGGAAATTCCTTCAATCAGCCACTATGAAAAAATTACACCCCATCACCGGCGTATTTATCTCGATAATAATCAACAATTCCGCGTACACAACCAATGCGAAACCGTGAGCAATATGGCTATTCGCGATTGGTTTGTGTTGCCACCAGCACAGGAATTTTATTGGCGCCAATACCACAGCAATTATCAAGCGCTACCGCCATGGCGCAAAGACTGTATTGCCCAGTCTGCACAGCAGGACGATGACATTCCGCTCGAATTAATTTATCCACAAGCGCGTAGCCGCATTTATATTCCGGTGGATCTGGAAGGAAAACGCAGCCGCGTAATCCTCAAAGCAGTACACCGCGACCCGGCAGCAATCTTGTATTGGCATTTGGATGATGAATTCCTCGGCGAAACCAAAATTTTCCACGAGCGCGAAGCATCGCTGGAACCGGGGCTGCACAAATTATTAGTGATGGATAAACAAGGTTATAAACTGGAGCGGCGCTTCAGAGTGATTGGCAATGAATAATTACCCAAAAAGGAGATTCTTCGGTGCAAAAATCAGTAAATCCGATAGTTGCAATATTAATAATTGGTTTTGCGTCCTGTTTATTGTACATGTACATCTGGGCCGGACAGCAGCTAATTAAACTGGATACCTTTGGTTTAGCCAAAACGATTGATAATGAAAGGTTCGCGGTACAATACGGCAATCGGTTGCTATGGATTAATAAAAATTTTGGTATTGAAAACGAGCTTTCTCTGGATAAGTTCAGTCAAAAATCCTTCGTGGGGGACATTGATTTTTTTTCAAATGGAGATTTGTTGCTAGCCTTGAATCAGCAGCCGCGAACGACAGAACAACAACTGGCGGTATTGAGTCGCTCCACTAATCGTGAGCTAGAGGGAGAAGGCGCGCTCTATCGCTGTAATACAGATTCCTTTCGCTGTGTAGTATTCGCCAGGCAGCTGCCGGTAATTAACCGCACGTTTCGGTTGCATATCGATAAGCAAGATAAGGTTTATCTAGCGGATACGTCCCGTCACCAACTATGGCTGTTGGATAGTGACGGCAACACTCTGGCCAATAAAGCCGGGTTTCGTTTTCCCAATCAAATAGTACCGCAAGGTGAAAACCTTGTGGTGGCCGATACAAATCATCATCTATTGAAAGTAATAAAAGCTGCAGTAAATGAGTTCGGCAATGAAATTGAATCTGTTGCTGTTGGGTTAGATTCTCCAGCCGATTGGCTCAATAAAAAGCGAAAAAAATACTTCTGGCCAGTAAATCTGGTTTGGGAAAACAGCAACTATTGGGTGTTGATTGGGGATAATAATCTCTCTAACAGTCGATTGGCGCTTTACAATATCGCGGGAAAATTTGAGCGTGAACTAGAGTTGCCAGCCGATGCAGACCCCATTTCCATATTGGCATTCGACAATAAAATACTGGTTATTGATATGGCACTGTACCAAGTCCATCAATTTTCAATAAATGGTGAATTTATTGGTTCTGTTGCAATTGATGATGCGGAAGGTTCGATTGCCAGGAGCCGGCAAGAGTCGACGAAGTGGACCAATTTACAAAATAACACCATGATTGTTTTTGCGCTCTTTCTTACATGCGGGTTTGTTTTTGCTTTTTTTGGTCAATGGCGAACAAAGCGTGCTGCTGTCAAAGTACCGCTCCAACGCCAACAGCAACAAGCCCTGAAAGTAATAGGGGCAAAAGGGGTGTGGCTGGAAGTCAATAAGCATCCGCGCTTAGCCGCAAAACTTATGCTTCCTTTGCTGGTGCTTGTTGCACTGCTATCTGCTGTGTTTATTTTTTTAGACTTGGAAAATCGTCTTGCATTAATTCTTCCCCGTTTGGCGATGCTGTTGGTAGTGGGAATTCTCTTTATCCCCTTTATCCAAATGGCCCGCTGGCGTCTGGGAATATTTCAAGATCGAGTGGAGTTGATAGATCATCGTCAAGAACGTCATATACAACTTTATAGTGATTTACTGTGGAATGAAGCCGGCTTTAAAGTTGGCGAAATATTTGTACCGTTTCGTAAGCAGGTGAAAAAATCCCTTTTCCCCCAGCAGCAGACAACAGAATTACTTATGCCTTTTTTCTCGCCGAAAAACAAAATCGGTAAATGGGCTATGTTGAAACATCAATGGCATAGCCCGGAAAAATTGCTCAAAGCTGCTTGCCTGTTAATTTTTGTTGGCTTGATAGTTGCGTTAGCTAAACCGTTAGTATCGAGTTAATAGGGCTTAGCGTTTAAACGGCACCTGTGTGCTGAGGTAAGTGGCGCTGCGCCATACCCATTCCACCGGACCATAGTAGAAACGTTTTACCCACCAGTGGGCCGCAACAATTAACAATCCATAGAAAGCGATGCCAATCAATAGGCTATTGGTTTGACCTAGCGTTAAATAGCCACCAAATCCCGCTGGGTAAAATAATGGAATACCCACCACTGCCTGGACTAAATAAATGCTCAAGCTAATGCGACCGCAGGGCGCTAAAAGGTGCAGGAATTTTCCGGTGGCCTGCCAGAGGTAAAGCTGGATAAAGAGCAAAATCAGGGACGCCATAATTGCGGTGCTTAAGTAAGAGCCAGCAATTTGCTCCAGGTACATTTTCGCCATGCCTTGTTCCTGAAAAATATCAGCCGGTAATTGTTTGAGATAATTTTCAAGGAAGTAGAAGAGTGCGGTAGCTGCCAGTGCGCAGGCTAATGCAATTGTGCGCGCTTTGGCAAAGCGTTCGACCTGGGTGAAAAAACCAATGCGTCCCAGAATCAAACCGACAATAAATAAGCCCACCAATTGAATGCCGCGCCCGGACTCCACAAAGAACAGCCACTTGGCTGTTAAGCCATCCCAACTATTAATTACAAAAAGCTCACTGAAACTCGCTTTGGCCAGTGCACCGTAAACCTCCGGGAAGACTGCCCAATGTGCCGGCGCATCATTGGCGCCGGGCCAATTATTCAAAGCGGCATAAAACTGGTAGTAAAAAGGTAATTGCAATAAACAGAGCAGAGCGGCAACAAACAGCCAGCGGTTGCCAAGTTTTTGTACGAATAGCAGGCTTAAGCCAATAATACCGAGCACCGATAAAATATCGCCCAGGTACAAGAGTGTGTGTATATAACCGATTATCAGCAAAACAACCAATCGCCACGCAAAACGGTAACTAAAATCAACGCCTTTTTGCGCCTGATTATCCATGATGATAAAAAAGCTCAAACCAAACATTAATGCAAAAATCGCATAGGCCTTACCGGCAAATAAAAAGAAAATGGTGTTGTGTAAAAAAGTCGGGTCCTGGTTGATCCAGTACAACTCGAAATATTCCATAAAATGCACCAGGCAAATGCCCATGAGTGCAAAGCCGCGAATCGCATCGACCAGTTCAATACGGTGGGGTTTGGGGATTGGAGAAGCTACATTGCTGGGTGACATAAATGGCTCTTCAGATTGTTTTAATAGTTTTGCAAATGGTTATTGATTACAAGCCTGCATGATTTGTGAAGTCTAGCGGCTGCCGCTATTTTGTCTGCTTAAGAAATGTTAAATCGTTCGGATGCCGTAGTTTGTACTTGTCACTTTTGTTGCATTAATGATTAACGGGCACCAGTGTGCGCACAGCGTAAAGTGAACCCATCGTCTTACCACTTTTTAACATTCGCCCGGGCGAACAGGCCCTATAATGGCGAATTGATTTTTCGTCCGCCCTGGAGCTGTTGTGGTTGCTGCCCCCGAATTAATTTCCCTGGATAACAAGCGTGCGTTTTGGCGCGGTGTGATTTTGTTGTCACTGCCGGTGGCCGCGCAGATGCTTATGCAATCATTGCTGGGCATGGCCGATGTGATTATGGTGGGCGATCTGGGCTCCAGTGCAATCGCAGCGGTTGGACTTGCGGCAAAAATCCATTTTTTATTATTGGTATTAATGAGCGGTCTCGCCACTGGCTGCAGTATTTTGATCGCGCAATACACAGGCGCAAAAGATTTTGCCAGTTGCCAGCGCACCCTCGCGGTAACGCTGCTGGTGGGCACACTGGTGATGTTGCCGTTCACGTTTGCTTTTGGTTTCGCGGCTAATACCTGGGTGGGTTGGATCAACCCCGACCCGCAGGTGGTTCAACTCGCAGCGCAATATTTAATTATCACTGCGCCCACCTTATTGTTTGTGCAATGGATTGTGATCTACGAGGCATCGCTGCGCGCACTCGGCAGCACTACTATGCCATTGGTTGCCGGCGTATTTGCGGCGCTGTTAAATATCGCCGGCAACTATGCGTTGATTGGCGGTAACTGGGGTTTTCCCGCGTTAGGTGTTGCAGGCGCAGCCTGGGCCACACTTGGCTCACGCATCTTGCAATTGTTAATTGTGGTGGGTTGGGTTTACGCTAAAAAACACGGTTTTGCGTTAAGCATCGCGCAATTAAAAATGGGTTTGGATAAAACCCAAATTCATCGCTACCTCGCTTTTTCATTACCCCTGGTTGCCAACTACGCCATCTGGGCGGTGGGCAATTCCACTTATCATTTAGTGACGGGTTATGCGGGTACTGAAGCGCTGGCAGTGATGGGCGTGATAGTCCCCATCGAAAGCGCATTCTTCGCACTGTTTGTCGGCCTGGCCAATGCTTCGGCGGTATTAATCGGGCGTGAACTGGGCGCAGGCAATAACGAAACCGCCTGGCAATTGCATCGCTTTTTTGATCGCATCACCTATGTGCTATTGATTATTTTCTGCACCTGCCTCTGGTTCGCGCGCCCCTGGATGCTGAAAATTTTCGACCAATTGGACGCAACCTCAAGCGAATTATTACTTAACACCCTGGGTGTTTTTTGTTTGCTGGTATCAATCAAGATCATCAACATGATGCGCATCATCGGCGTCCTCCGCGCCGGCGGCGACAACCGCTTCACCCTCATCACTGACACCATCGTCATGTGGTGCTTCGGCGTACCCATCTATATCGCCGCCGTATTCCTCACCAAATTTTCGTTTATCTATTTATATGCGCTGATGTTTTTGGAAGATGCGTTGAAATTTATACCTGTGCTTCGCCGGATTGCGAGCAGGAAGTGGATGAGGAATTTAACGCAGCATTGATTGTTATAGATTAAGGAGTAATGAGAATGAAAAAGTATTTAATCATCTGTTTATCGTTGGCATTTATTGGTGGTTGTCAGCCGACCTATAAAACCAGTTACGGAATGGGTAACGCGTCTGGAATTGTAGTGGATTTACGCAGTGCCAATCTTGTAGTAGGGACACAAGAAGAAATAGAGCGTATGTATGCTGAGCGAATTAAACAGAAAACCGACGGTGAAATTATTTTAAAATCCGTCGATTTTCCAGCGTATCCCCGCGACATGCTAGAAGCTGGAATTGATGCAGAAGTCTATATTGAGTTTCTGGTCAATAAAAAAGGCCGCGTAGAAAATCCGAAGGTGATTTGGTCGTCTTATCATAAATTCAATGACGTCAGTTTGAAATCCATAAAAAAATGGCGCTTTGAACCAATCATCAAAAATGGCCTGCCGGTAACTGCAAAGTTAAAACACGCATTTAAATTCAGGATTAAGGATGTTTAGTGGTTTTTTAGTGTGTAGGTTGTGGTGAGGAACGAACCACAACGTGGGCATCATATCGAAGTCGAATGCTGTCAATAAAGGTGTAATCCCTACCTGCTCCAACACCATCGTAATAATTTCAAGGTCATGCTTCGATGTAGAAATGTGAGCGTGAAGTCTAATTTCTGTTTTCGGCCAATGGCGGTCATTTACATAGGAAGTCGCAACAATATATTTATGTAGGTACGATTAGCGCAGCGTAATCGGACGCATGTTATTCCCTAGCTTCTATTTTTACGCCGTTATCCCCACACCAGTTTGCGGGATAAATTCCTGCTTTTACCTATTTATGAAATGTTGAGCAAGGCCGGTCAACAACACGGTTGACCAGTTTGCGCTTTACAGGATTACGATGTATACAATCGAAAGGGGTGTAATTTATTCTATAAGTAAATTGTTGTTGCGGCGTTGTAACAAGTTGACGGTAAAAAACCAGATAGAATTAAGTGTTTGTAAGCGGGGACAATTGGATATTTCCTTGCTTCCTAAAATTTTTCGATGAATTTTTCATGCGTACGATTACGCTGCGCTAATCGTACCTATGTGCTTTATGTAGGCTGGGCATCACTGCCCAATATTTATGGGATTGAATGGAATCTTTGGACTATGCGCTACCGATGCACACATTAAGTGCAGTGAAAAAATGTAGAAGTCAATATCGGCAAAGCATGTCGGATGCGTGCATTATTACCGAATTATTTTAAACGGAAAAATAAAGATGCTTAAAACTTTACCTTGATTGTTTTATCTATTGAGTTTTTAAATGCAGTATCTGCATGGAAGTCTGGTTTTGACATTTTATTTTTTTGATCAATGAGAGGGATGGTTATATCAAGATCACTGGGACATATATAACAATCTAAATCAGCAGCATTTTCCGTAGGGTATACAGGGCCAATTGAAGAGGGGATGATTTCAGTTTCTTGGCCATGTATGTCCGAATCGGCTTGCTCAAATTGAGGCGGAAGAGAAACCCATTCATTAAATAATGATTCCTCCCACTGATACACAATCTCATCTCCTGGCGAGCAAGGCATTTTAATTCGCCGGTTAATCCAGTTGTAAACTCCTGTTGTAGAACTTATTTTAACTTTGTCTCTGAACCAAGCTCCTTCGATCTTGAATGCAAACTTTAAACCGACAAAGGAATGTTGCTCACCAGAAACGTTAAATTGGACAGGATTAGAGAATTTACATTCATTTTGTAAAATGCCGTTTACTATCTGATTTATCCCTAGTATTTTTTGAATTCTTAAGTTAATCCATTGAACAACAGAGTTATCGGCAAGTAATACCGTATCAGCAATAATAGCCTTGCTAACGAGGGTTGATATTTTATCGGAGGGACTTTCGGGGAAAAGTTCAACTCTACACTCAACAATATTAACGTACCGTGAGTATAAATAGTCTGTTATAGAGAATCGTATCCTTTTATCCGATGTGGAAGATGCAGAAAGCAATCCTATGCTAACCCTTTTTGCTTTGCTCATTGCATTACTTGTAAATCCTGCATTGCTGCAAATGAAAGCAAAGTCAAGCTCAAGGTCTCGACGTTTAGAATCAAGTTCGTCAATGTATGATATTCCTACTGGTCCCGTCTTAACTGGAGAGAAATCTTTACATTCAATAACACCTTTAATAATTTTAGTTGATGTTTCTATTTGAATCGAGACATCTAATTCCCTTCGTCCATCTGGGCCTTCTACCCAAACTCCGACATTTATAGCAGCAGTAGGATGCAATTGTTTAAAAATTTCGGCAATTGCCAACTCATATGGTTTCCCTTTTTTGGGATTGGAGCTTCGCTTTTTTTTCTTCATTTTTGTTCCATTTTTTTGAGCCATGTATAAATCTTTATTGGACTATAAACTGCTATCTATTAAATACTGATTCACGAAAAACTACACCCTTGGTCTTCCCTTAAAGAGTGGGCACTCTAACTATGCAGTTGGAATGGCAATTCATTCAAACTCTACTGGCACGATCGGCCAATTGCGGACATTAGTAACTTAATAAAAGCTTTGACATCTCTCGAAAAAAGTTGGCTGTAATGTTTGAACAACAAGATCTCTATCCGTCCATGCATCAAGTTCATAAGTGGGAATGCATACGTGTAGCCTCGAGTTCCCTTCACTCAAAAGCCAACGAGTTCTATGCCTGCCATTTATAAAGCCTATTTGATCCAGCAATCCCAATCAATTACACAAAATAACCGCAATACAAACCAATCACCCCTCCTTAATCTCAACCCATTTCTTATTCGCCGTGGCCATTATTGCCAAATAGCGCTGTTCAAAGTCGTCGGGGTTGAGTGGGGCGTTGCGTTTTATTTTTAGTTCCAGTTCGGTGTGCAGGTCGAATAGTTGGTTGCGAATGTTGATTTCGTGGATCCAAAGTTTTTCGGGGGCGCGCAGCACCATGTAGCTGGTTACCATGGGCAGGAGAATGGCAAACAGGGTGGCGATGTTTTTGCTGGTAATACCGAGCACGACAAAATCAAACGCGGTGGTGATGGCAATCAATACCGAAATAAATGATGAGGCAGCCCATAGACTGCGATGTAATAATTTGTGTTTGTCCGCTTGCTTGCCGTGGTTGTTGGCTGCGGTTGCAATTGTCTTTAGTAAAAGATTGTCGGTTTCCATGTGCAGCCCTCCGGTAATGAGTGGTAATGCCAGCGGAACGTGAGAAAACCATTTGGTACATTGAATGGTTTAGATAATTCGATACCGTATGCAGATTATTGTTGGTCCGTCGAGCTGGCTACTACTTGAATAACTATATTTTGAGGTGTGCTTTTAAATATTTCGTTTACTGTGTCCCGGGTAATTGCCTCTAACTCAGATACTGTTTTTCCTCTCACGTCTTTAGCATTGAAGACAAGAGTTGCATCTGTTAATACACCGTTCTTAAAATTAAACCCCAGTTGAGACTCTATGCCGTATTTGGTTTTAACATATTCCTGAGCCAAAGCATGTTTTTCAAACATATCTTTCGCATCATCAATCATATCACAGCTCAAAAGTAAGCCGGCTAAACATAAGATGGCGATTAATTTATACATGGCAATTCCTCTAACCTTAAAACGTATATTTGAGTTATGTTAATCCGCTGTATTCGCAATTGATTTGCACCATAGATAATAGGTTCTATTTTTTTTCGGCAAAAAGACAATTACATTTACCAGTAAACCTTGAAGAATAACCATGGCGGCAAACTTAAGCTGAGACTGTGCAAAGATGAGTACACAAAGCGTTACTGCAATCAGCATGAAATGCGCACTACAGATAATCTTTCTGTAGTGATAATTATCTGTTATCGAAAGAAATGTGGCTGCACCAAAGGTTATGCAGAATAGGGCTGGAGTAATACCTGAAAGGATTCCATCTTTCAGCATAAGGGATATTGTAAAAAAGCCAAAGATCAGGCAAATCACCAAATGGTACATCTCTATGAATTGCAATGACCAATGCTTCCTGATCATGTGGTCCGGTACAAATGTTGGTTCTGGTGCGGAGGAGCCGGCATGGTTGAAATTAGGGTATTTGGTTTTCATTTAGATGATCAGTGGTAGTAGTAAGATCTTGCGTAAGGTTACTATGACGAATGTAACGAGCATAGCAGTTATTTATCCGCTAAAGTAATCGCCAGTTTTTCACCCATTGGAATAAAAGGAAGATGTCTGTGCAAATTCGTATTGATGATTTAACTGGCCCTGAAGTTGCTGAATTATTGGAAGAACATTTGCGCGATATGTATGCCGCTTCGCCGCCGGAGAGTGTACATGCACTGGATTTGAGCAAATTGCGCAAGCCGGAGATTACTTTCTGGAGCGTCTGGGACGGGGAAAACCTGTTGGGCTGTGGGGCGTTGAAAGAGTTGGACTCTTCCCATGCGGAAATAAAATCCATGCGCTCGGCTAATCGTTTTCGCGGTACAGGCGTGGGTAAAAAAATGCTGGAGCATATTTTACAGGTGGCGAGCGAACGCAAATATACCCGCTTGAGTTTGGAGACGGGGACGCAGGATTTTTTCCTGCCTGCACGCACACTCTATGAGCGTTACGGTTTTGAGTATTGCGGCCCTTTTGCGGATTATGCGGAAGATCCTTACAGCGCATTTATGACGCGGGTGATGAGCTAGGAATTTATCCGCTAAAAAAATGAAAAGCCTTAGGCAAACACCTAAGGCTTTTTTATTGGGCAAGTGAAAATTTTTGCTTGCCTAATATGGTAAGTCAGTTCGACAAGTGAATTCGCGCTGTTAATTCACTATGCCGTAGGGCGCGGGTTGGGTGGCGCAGGTAGAGCGGCTAATACAGCTGCGATTATTTTCCCAGCCCCAACCGCTTTGGGTAGTGACACACAGCGGGTAACGGGTGCCCCACCAGTTGCACACAGAACCAGTCGCTGGAGTACTGGACGCTGCACGCGAACTGGCGGGAGTGGAACTTGCCGGGCGCGAACTGCTGGCCACGGAAGCGCGCGAAGAGGCGACGCTGGAGGTGAGCGCCGTGGTGAGACCGAAGAAGCGAATAGCTTCAGCGGCATTGACTGGCAGGTTGTGGCCTGTACCGTTAAGGCTGATGGCCTCCACTTGGGCTTGACCACCTGTGCTGCCATAGCGAGTGCGGGTTGCGCCCGATTGTGGTGTATCGGTCAGCAGTGGAGTCTGGCTAATGCCGTGCACATTGGTCCATTGCTTAATGGACTCATTGAAGTTGGCGTAGCGCAGTGTGGTATCCGCCGTGCCATGCCAGAGCTGCACGCGCGGGCGTGAACCCGTGTAACCCGGGTAGGCATTGCGCACTAAATCGCCCCACTGTTGTGGCGTGCGGCTGATAGTGCCGTTAGCGCAGTTGCTATTCCAGGTGCTGCCATCGGTAGTGGCAAAACAACCGAAGGGAACACCGGCAAAGGCCGCACCTGCTTTAAACACATCCGGATAAAGGCCGAGCAATACCTGGGTCATCATCGCACCCGAAGAAACTCCGGTCACAAATATGCGCGTGGAGTCCACGTTATAGCTGCGTTGTACATAACTCACCATGGACATAATGCCCACCGGGTCACTACCGCCACCGCGACGCAAGGCTTGTGGTGTTGAGACATCAAAGCATTGACCGCTGCGCGTGGCACTGGGGTAAATCACAATAAAACCGTAGCGATCCGCCAGCGACGCAAATTGGGTACCGGAATAAAGCGCCGGACCGGTGCCGGTGCAATAGTGGTTGGCAACCAGGATGGGCGCATTGTTGGGCAGGTTGTCGGGCACATAGAGATGCATGCGCAGGTTCGTTGGATTGGTGCCGAAGCCGGTAATTTCGCGCAGGCTGGCGGCACTGGTGCAGATACTGGCAAGCAAGAGCCCACCAGCTAATACCGCGGTCGTGATGTTATTCATTATTCTAATCATGGGGGCAATCCTTCAAGATTTGGCCAAGTGGCATAGGCTCATCGTGCGGGAGTGGCCTGGGGCTCCTGCACAATGGACTGCGGGAATGATATTTTGTGGGCGACTAGTATACCAGTTTGATTTTGCGCGCGAATATTGAGCGGTGGTGGTGTGTTTGAATTGATAAGCAGGTCAAGGAGTTTGGTGCAATCAGGCGGCATTTAACGTTAAAAATGAAACAATTGTTTTCTAATAAAAACGGCAGCTAATGGGCCCGGGGAGTGAGCGGTAGAATTAACAAATTTTTTGCCAATTGAGGCAGAAGTTTTCAATCTCGGCGGCGGGCATGGGGCGTGCCCAGAAATAACCCTGGGCTTCGTTACAGCCAAGGCTGCGCAGCAGAGCTGCTGTGCCGGCATCTTCTACGCCTTCGGCGATGGTTTTTAACCCCAGGCTGGAGGCCATTTGGATGATGGCTTTGACTATGGCGGCATCGCCGGTTTGATCATCCATTTTGCGTACAAAGGATTGATCAATTTTCAGTGTACCCACTTCAAATTTTTTCAAATAACCCAGGTTGGAATAACCGGTACCAAAATCATCGATAGAAAAATGCACGCCCTCGCTGCGCAGTATGGCGAGCGTGTGTACCAGTCTTTCGCTGTCTTCAATTAATAGTGATTCGGTAAATTCCAGCTCCAAAAATTGCGGTGGCAATTGCGCGCTGGCGAGTGCGTTAAGCACTATGCTGTCGATATTGCCGCGCTTGAATTGAATCGATGAAATATTTACGGCGATACTGAAATCCAGAATGCCTGCATCCAGCCAGATTTTTGCTTGCCGACAGGCGTCATTAATGACCCATTCGCCCAGTTGGATAATTAACCCGGAGGATTCAGCGAGCGGAATAAAGGTGGCCGGTGAAATAAAACCCTGCTCCGGGTGATTCCAGCGCAGCAATGCTTCCAGCCCGCATATGCGATTTTGTTGCAGATCAATTTTCGGTTGGTAATAAAGGCTGAATTGGTTGTCCTGCAATGCCCGGCGCATGCCGGAAATTAAACTGATGTGGTCGAGCATATTGCGGTTGATGGCCGCGTTAAAAAAGCGAAAGCTGTTGCGCCCGGAATCCTTGGAGTGATACATGGCGATATCGGCTTTTTTAATCAGCGTGTCCAGGTCTTCGCCATCTTGCGGCGACAGTGCGATACCAATCGAACAGGTGCAAAAAATTTCAATGTTGCGATAGAGATAGGTTTCCGATACCAGCTGCAAAATTTCCAAACTGGCGGTGGAGGCATCCTCTTCGGTTTGGATATTAGGCATGAACACAATAAATTCATCGCCACCAAAGCGACACACCTGATCAACCGATTTGGTATAGCTCAATAAACGCAATGCAACTTCTTTTAAAATCTGGTCGCCGGCTTGATGGCCGAGTGAATCGTTGATGGGTTTTAAATTATCCAGGTCGATAAAAATAATACCCAGCTGCTGCTTATGGGACTGGGCGGTTTGATAGAGCGATTCAAAATTTTGCTGCGCCATAATACGATTGGGCAGGCCGGTTAGCGGGTCGTGCAGCGCCATGTGTTCAATATGGCCTTTGGCTGCTTTCATGCGCTCGTTGTCGAGTGCCAGCTCATCCAGCGCTGCGCGATAGTCATCGGCAAATTGCCAGGCGGCCATGCCCACCACCACCAGTACAATCACCACAATACTGCCAGTGAGCAAATTGGTAGGTTCAATCTGGTGGTGATAAATACCGCGATCATTTACATAGGCAATCACCAACAGCAGGCTCACCATCAACCCGAGCAATGCCACTAGTAAACGTTTGTTGCCGAGTGACGCCGAGAAAACCAGCACCGCGCAGTAACCGAGTAGGGCGGTATCGCGGATGCCGCTGCCCTGCCAGGCGAGCCAGCTGAGCATCAGGGTAAGGGAGACGAGAAAGAATGCAGCACCTGCTACCGAATGTTTTTTGTAGACGGCCCAATCCACCACAAACAGCACTATGCCGGTGGCCATGATCAGAATGGCATCGCTGTAATTGCCGGCCACCACGCTCAAAATACTTACCAGCAAGAGCGCAATCTGGGTGATGCGCAGTATCTGGATCAGGCGTTTTATGGATCGCTGGTGGAAGTCCCTGTGAGCGGCTCCTTGCAAGGGGGTGTGATGCATTGGGTCAGACACACGGGCACCTTGGGTTCTCGACTGGGGTTATTAGGATTCTGGCTCAGTAGAATCCTTTATTTATAGTCGATTTCCGCCCGGAGGTTGGCCAATTAACCTGTTAATTTATCCCTAAACATAAAGAAGACTGCGCCTAAAAGGCATAAGCCAGCCCACAGATAATCCAGTTTCAGCGGTTCTTTCATATAGAAAACGGCGAAGGGAACAAACACGCTCAGGGTGATTACTTCCTGCAGGATTTTTAATTGCCCGACATTCATCACCGTATAGCCGATGCGATTGGCCGGCACTTGCAACAGGTATTCAAACAGGGCTATGCCCCAACTGATGAGCGCCGCAATAATCCAGGGCTTTTGGTTCAGCTCTTTCAAATGCGCGTACCAGGCAAAGGTCATAAAAATATTGCTGCAAAACAGTAGGCCAATGGCGATAAATGATGCCTGCATTATGGGTTCTCCGGCGCTTGCTGCAGATCGAGTTTTTTGCCCGCGAAATAAGAACTGACAATGCTGAGCAGCCAGGCGGCCAATAAAATCCATTTGCCGTCGTGCCAATAGGGTGAAGTAAAAAAGGATTCATGGAGCTGATGGTAGATGCCGACAAAATCAAACGCAAAATTGCCGAGTTTTGCTTCTGCATCCAAATGCGCACTAATTTGCAGTGCAGTGCTGATTAAATTTTTAAACAGCAACGCAATAATCAGTGCGGACGGCACGGCAAAAATGCAGCCGCGCAGATACTGGCGCAGCAGCAGTAAACCGGCACCGGGAAAAATGCAGGCAGACGCAATCGCGGCGCGCTTTGCATAGCTCATAGGTTTGGGCGAGGCAGACATAACGGCTCCGTTATTCAGCAACTAATTGTTCAAGGCGATAAAAACCTGCGCTATTTTCACTGAGCTGATCGACCAGCCAGGGCAGGGCTTCTTCCATTGCACCCCAAAGTGTCCAGGGCGGATTAATCACAATCATGCCGCTGGAGGTCATGCCATGTTCGGGATTATCCGCTTGCAGGCCCAACTCCAGCAGTTGAATATTTTTAATGCCGGATTTTTGCAGCGCCAATTCCATTTCATCAATGCGCTGGCGCAACACTACCGGGTACCAGATTGCAAAGGTGCCTGTGGCAAAACGCTTGTGCGCCTGGATCACTTGCTTAACCAGATGCTGGTAATCATTTTTCACTTCGTAGGAGGGATCAAGTAGCACCAGTGCGCGCCTTTCGGGTGGTGGCAAGAGCGCCTGCAAGCCGGCGAAGCCATCTTCATTAATCACCCGGATGCGCTTGTCGGTGCGCATACAATCGCGCAGGAATTGAAAATCGCTCGGATGCAGCTCATGCAAAAACAGGCGATCCTGCTCGCGCATTAATTGTTGTGCCAGCAGGGGCGACCCAGGGTAGACCTGCAATTGGCCGTGCTCGTTCAATTCGCGCACGCTGCTGAGGTAGGCCTGCACTGCGGCTGGCAACTGTGGCAGTTGCCACAAACGGCCAATGCCATTATCAAATTCGCGATTTTTCTGTGCCTGGGGACCGTTTAATTTGTAGACACCTGCACCGGCATGGGTATCAATAATGCGCAGTGGCTTGTCCTTCTGCTTCATATATTCAAGGCAGTGCACCAGCACTGTGTGTTTGAGTACATCGGCAAAATTGCCGGCGTGAAAGCCGTGGCGATAACTGAGCATACTTGGGTCTCTGGCTGGGCGGGTGAAAAATAAACTTGGTCACGTAAAGCAGGCGCGCAAAGCAGGCGCGATTATAGCGGGTGCCTGCGCAATTGCCTAAAGTCGTGCGGCGGTTCACAGGCTGGGCCGGTGCATTGGAACAATTGGCGCTACAAGAATGTCACACTTTCAGCCTTTAAGCGGCCAGTGTTAGCGGGTAAAGTAGGCACCGCTCTAGCCCGAAGAAGATTATGGAATTGCACACTTCAGCTGTATTGCGCATTTGTTCCCTGCTGTTCTTGTTACCGCTCGCCCTGCTGGTAGCAGGGCCCGTATTGGCTGCCGAACCCGAAATAGAAATTGAGGGCGGCACTAAAACCCTGCGCGAAAATATTCGCCAACACTTGAGCCTGGCCGATGAAAGCTGCAAGGCGCCCCTCTGGCGAATCAACTCACTACTCGCCGATGCTGAAACCGAAATAGCCGCCGCCGCCCAGGCCTTGGGTTACTACCAACTGGAATACGAAACCAAACTCCTCAACAATAAAAATTGTTGGGGCCTGCATATCACCCTCACGCCCGGTGAACCGGTGCTGGTCAAAGAGCTGCGCATTGAAATTCTCGGGGAGGGGCGCGAGGACAATATTTTCCACAGCCTGTACAGCAAGCCCGGCATTAAAGTTGGTAATAAATTAAACCACGGGCGCTATGAAACCCTGAAGGCCAGGTTCGGCACCCTGGCTGCCACCCATGGTTATTTTGATGGCGAATTTAAACTGTCGCGCATTACCGTGAGCGTTGCGGAAAAATCAGCCATTATCGAATTGGTATATGACACAGGCGCGCGCTATAAAATCAGCCAGATTAATTTAACGCACGACATCCTTGATGAAAATTTCCTCCAGCGTTACTACAACATCCAGCCGGGCGATTATTACGACACCGATCAATTGCTGGAGTTAAAGACCGTCTACAGCGCCAGCAATTATTTTTCGGTGGCTAATGTGGCACCTGATCTGGAAGCATTAAAAGACAATCAGGTGCCGATTAATATTGAACTGGAAGCGCGCAAGCGACATGCCTACTCCATAGGTGCCGGTGTGGAAGCGGATGAGCCACGGGTTAAACTCGGTTTTGAAGATCGCTACCTGAATCGCCGTGGGCATTCATTCTCAGCGGATTTTTCCGCATCAGAAATTAAAAAAGAAGCCGTCGCCAATTATAAAATTCCCTTTCGTCGCCCCGCCTATGAATTTCTAAATATTTATACCGGCTATTTAAAAGAGGAAGTAGACACCTTTGTCAGCACCAAAAATACCTACGGTGGGAATTACACCTACTTTCAGGATAATAAATGGTTGCAAACCTACGCACTTGAATACACCTATGAAGAGTCGCAAGTGGGGAATGAATTACCCAAGGCGATTGATTTATTAATTCCATCGGTTTCGCTGTCGCGCACCAAAACCGATGGCAATGTTTATCCGCTGCGCGGTTGGAGCCTGCTGGGAAAATTATCCGGTTCACCGGAAAGCCTGGGTTCGGATCGCAGCTTTTTGCAATTTTATTCGCGCGCAAAATATGTGTGGGGTTTGCCGGTAGGGCGCGTTTTATTGCGCACCGAATTGGGCATGACTGATATTGAAGATGTCGCGCTCTTGCCGGCGTCGGTACGTTATTTTGCCGGTGGTGATGCGAGTGTGCGCGGCTACGATTACAAATCGATTGGACCCGTTGGTACGCGCGCGGGCAATGAAACAGTGATGGGGCCATTGGAAGCCAGTGAGCTGAGTGAGCAGGAAGAGGTGATTGGCGGTAACAATTTGCTGGTGGCCAGCGTGGAATACGATTATCGGTTTGAAGAATCCAACTGGGTTGTCGCGGCTTTTTACGATATGGGCAATGCCATTGACGATGGTGATTTTGAATTTAAACGCGGCGTCGGTTTGGGGGTGCGCTGGGTATCGCCCATTGGCCCGATTCGTATTGATGTTGCAAAAGCACTGGACCCCATCAAAAAAGATGATGAAACCGATGGCTGGCGTTTGCATATTAGTATGGGGCCGGACTTGTAATGCGCTGGCCACCCTTATTAAAAAAAATCCGCAATATATTTTTCAGTTTGCTGGCGGTGGTACTTATTTTATTGGCCTGCCTTAGCGCCCTGGTAGAAACTGAAGCGGGCAGTCGCTGGTTAATTACGCGCGTTGCCAATCTTGCCGATGTAGATGTGCAAGGCGTGCATGGTGACCTGCACGCCGGATTGGATATAGATCTGTTGGAGTATCGCACGGCAGATCAGGCGTATCGCGCCGAAAAATTATCCTTTCGCTGGCGCCCGGTTGATTTGCTATACGGCGCATTGGCGATCCAATCGCTGCGCGCGCAAGCTGTCAGTATCAAACTCCCTGCAACGCAGGATTCCTCAGCACCATCTACCGCATTTAATCAATGGCCGCATTTGCGTTTGCCCCTGCGCATTCATTTGCAAAAAGCGCGTATTAACAATATTGAATTAATACAGGGCGATGCGCGCCAACATTGGCGTCGGTTAAGTGGCTCGGTTAGTTGGGGCACCTTTCATCTGCGTTACGACAACCTCGCGCTGGTGAATGACCAATACAGTTTGCATTTAACCGGTGTGACTGAATTGGATTTTCCCTATAAATCCCAGGCCAGTTTGCAGTGGCAAGCCGCTGTTGAAAATTCTGCAGCGACGCCCCTCTCTCCAGCGGCGTCTATCCACCCAGCGGTGCCTCCCCCCCTAGTACAAAATATTCCCACCGCGCCGGAATTAATTTACATGGGCGTGAGTGAAATCAGCGGCGATCTAAAAAAATTGCAAGTGTCTACTCAAACAGGAACGCCGGTGGTGCTAACAGCCACTGTAGTTGGCAGCCTGGTCAATGCGAGCAATGAATTACAGCTGGCGCCGTTTCTGCAAGTGCAAGCGCAGTGGCAGCAACAAACACTTCCGGCACAATGGTGGGTTCCCGGTCAACCAGTGCCCATTACCAATGGCAAATTAATTGCCGAGGGCAACTGGAAAAAATACACCGCAGAATTAGCTGGCGATATTTATTTACCCCAGGCGCCGATCCTGGGTGTGAGCGCGGCAGCGGAAGGTGACCTGGAACAAATTCGCATTGATTTTTTGCGTTTGCGTGAACGCTATATTTCCAGTGTTGGTGCGCTAGCTGCTGCACCTGTTGCCAGTTCCAGCGCAACGAATTCGGCGGCGATACCCGCAACAATAGCCGCGCCGGGAGTTGCAACCGATAGCCCACAAATTATTGATACTGATGCAGGCTTATCCCTGCAAGGTAGTGTGCGTTGGTTGCCGCAGGTGGATTGGCAATTAGGTGTGAAGGCAGAGCATTTAAATATTGCGAGCTTATTTGATAATTGGCCGAGCAATATCAACGCAAGTTTTACCACCCGTGGTGCACAGGGCGCTGACGGTTGGGCAATGCAACTGCAAAACCTGGCCGTCGATGGCGATTTGCGCGGTGTTAATATCCAGGGCGGTGGCAGTATTGATTACGCCGGGGAAAAAATGCGTAGCGACGATTTGCATTTGGTGTTGGGTGCAAATCAAATTCGCATCAAAGGGGAATTGGGTAAACAATTTAATCTGGATTGGAATATCAACGCGCCCATGCTGGCGCAGATCGATAATAGCGTGCGCGGAAGTGTGATTAGTCGTGGTAGTTTGCGCGGCACAGCGCAGCAACCGCAAATGAACATCGAGGCCGCGGTGCAGCAATTTTCCTGGGGCAGTTATGCGGTGGAAAAATTGCAATTTTCATTGGCGCCCACGGCGGAAGCTACTGCCACTGTTGGCCCAATAGCTGCTGACACAAATATCCCCCCTGCGATTGATACTGCAGTGAATTTGGCCGAAGCATTGAGCCACGAAAATTATGCGCTGGCATTTTCTGCCAACCAATTGCGCATTGCTGAAGACCGTTTTACCTCGGTGACCATGAATGGCGCAGGCTCAATCAATAACCATCATGTGCAAGCGGTGATAAAACATAAAAGCTATGGTCGTGCCGATGTGAGAATCGCCGGCGATTACCACAGCAGTGAATGGCAGGGGCGCTTTGAACAGCTGGCAGTAAAGTTAAAAAAAGTGCCGCGCTGGTGGCTGACATCAAGCAACAAAATGCGTATCTCTGCGGATGCTGTGAGCCTGGGGCGACAGTGTTTGACCACGCGTACCAACCTCACCGGGCAAGTGGAAAAAATTGCGGCCGTGGAGCAGGAACAGGTTATCGGCGAATGGATTGCCAACCAAAATTATGTAAAGCCCAATTACGAGTGGCTGCTTAAAGCGCAAGCTTTGCCCATGAGCCCGGTAGAAAAATATTCGCTGCCGCAATTGTGTATTGAAGGCGAGTGGTCCAACAGTACTGGTGCACAGTTGCACGCTAATCTGGATTCAGTACCGCTGCGACAATTTTTATCGCTGTTTAAAACCGAAGTGTATTTTGCCGGTGTGATGGATGGAGCAGTGCATATTTGCAGCGCTGATCTCACCCTGGCGAACACCAAGGCCAGCGCCAGTATTGCAACGCGCAATGCTGAGTTGCGCTACCAGTATGTGGGCGGGGCTACCGACGTTTATGCCTGGCGCAATTTCTTTGTGCGCGCGACTTTAGCGGATTCGAAATTAACCGCGAATGCGGGTATGGACTGGACGGGGTATGGTCGTATCGATGCCAATAGTGAAATGGATTTGCAGCAACAAAAGTTTACTAAAGGAAAGTTAACGGCCTTTTTTTCCAATCTCGCGCCGCTGGAGACGCTGCTACCGTTTGCCAATGATGTGCAAGGTGATTTACGTACTGATTTATCGCTCAGCGGCAGTTTCGCGCAGCCACAATTAATTGGTGAAATGAGTTTGCGCAATGGTTCGGCAAAATTGCCGCGTTTGGGGGTTGATTTAACGAACGTAGATATTCAATTAAATTCCACTCAGGCCGGCACGGTAAATTTGGTAAGCCAGGTGCAATCCGGGGAGGGGCGTTTATCGATTGTAAGTGACTTGCGCGGTTTAGGTACGCGCGATTGGAACTTGCAAGGCTTTGTTAACGGCAATAACGTGCAAGTGGTTGCCTTACCGCAATTAAAAGCAACGCTGAGTCCGGATATAAAAATTGTCGCTACACCGGGGACTCTGGAGCTGACAGGTACAGCAACTATTCCCTGGGCGCGCACCAATATTAAAAGTTTGCCTGAGTCTGCGACTGCAGTATCTGCGGATGCCGTGATTGTTGATGAGCAATTCCTGCAGGAAAATGCAGAAGAAAAATTAACGGTGCTGACCAATCTGGAGCTCGCTTTGGGTGACGATGTGCGCTTTAAAGGTTTTGGCCTGAACAGCAAACTCACCGGCAAAATTAAATTATTTAAAGAAGCGCAGCGACAATTTTTTACTAGCGGTTATGTCAGTGTGGTTGATGGTACCTACAAAGCTTATGGACAAACGCTGACTGTCGAGCGCGGGCGTTTGAATTTCCAGGGACCTTACGAAAACCCGGGGCTGGATATTCGCGCCTCGCGCATTATTCGCGATGATGAAAATACCAAAGTGGGGTTGGATGTAAGCGGCACCCTGCAGCGACCCAAAGCCTCGGTGTTCTCCTCGGAAAAACTCAGTGAAAGCCAGGCGATGATGATGTTGCTTACCGGCAAACCACTTGATGAAGCCTCCAAGGCCGATGCCTCGCTACTCATCAGTGCGATGAGCGGATTGGGTATGGATTCGGATGGCTCAATTACCACTGAAATCACGCGCATCTTCCGTGTGGATGAATTGGAAATCAAATCGGACCAGGGCTTTAACCAAAGTGAACTCTGGGTGGGTAAATACCTGACCCCCAAGTTGTTGGTGCGCTATGTAGTCGGTATTTTTGATCAGGCATTTGGCTTTGGTGTGGAATATCAACTGACAAACCGGTTACGTCTGGAAGCTGTATCCGGTGAGACCCAAAGTGTGGATGTGGTCTATAAAGTCGAAAAATAATGACGAATGTTTATTAGTATCCTTGTTCGTGTGGCCTTCAGGTTAAATAGGGTTAATGCCCAGTACACTGGCGCGCAATTTATTTATGCTTGTCAGGCGCCATCTAGCCTAAGCTAGTGGTAGCCAAACCTATAATTATTCCAACACGCATAAGACAAGAGAGCACTATGAAAACGCTTCATTACTATTTGATCGGCTTGGGGTTGATGCTGGTGTCCGCCATCAGTTACGCGGACAACGCCTGGGAAAATACCAGCGGCTGGTGGAACCAAACCGATATTCCCGCTTTCGATAAAACCAAAATCACTCAGCAATTGCCACTGATCAAAGTGCAGGGCAATAAATTTATCAATGATGCCGGCAAGGTGATGGTGTTTCGCGGTTTGAATATTTCCGACCCGGACAAAATCGCGCGCGATAAACGCTTTACCAAAAAACATTTTGAAGTCATTAAATCCTGGGGCGCGAATGTAATCCGCGTGCCGGTACATCCTTCGGCCTGGCGCAAGCACGGTAAAAAAGCCTATCTGGCCATGCTTGATCAAGTGGTGGTCTGGGCCAATGAATTAAATATCTATGTGATTCTGGATTGGCATTCCATCGGCAATTTGCATTCGCAAATGTTCCAGAACAATTCCTACTACACCGACAAACCGGAAACTTTTGATTTCTGGCGCACGGTATCCGAGCGCTACACAGGTATTAACGCCGTCGCTTTTTACGAAATCTTTAATGAGCCGACCGTTTTTAACGGCCGTCTCGGTATTGTGAGTTGGGCAGATTGGAAAGCGCTTAACGAGGAGGCCATTACCATTATCCAGGCGCACAACCCGAAGGCGATTTCATTGGTGGCTGGTTTTAACTGGGCTTACGATTTAACGCCTATCGCCAATGCGCCGATTGAGCGTGACAATGTTGCCTATGTGAGTCACCCCTACCCGATGAAAGTGGGCGCACCCTTTGAAAAAAACTGGGATAGGGATTTTGGTTTTGCGGCGGATAAATACCCGGTCTTCGCCACCGAAATTGGCTACCAACTCGCCACTGATAAAGGCGCACATGTACCGGTTATCGATGACGGCAGCTACGGCAAACGCATCACCGATTATTTTGGTAGCAAAGGCATCAGCTGGGTGGGTTGGGTGTTTGACCCGGATTGGTCGCCGCAAATGTTTACTGACTACAAAACCTACGAGCCAACCATGCAGGGCAAACACTTTCGTGAAGTGATGCTGCAAGAAAATAAATAAACGTTATCGCAAAAAAATCCCGCCGAGTGCGGGATTTTTTTTAGCTAATTAAATGGGTTTAAAACCCTTGCACCAGTTGTTTTAAAATCATCGATATTTCTGGTTACCACACATAAGTCATAAACAAGTGCAGTTGCGGCTATCTGCTTATCCAGTGAATTTTCATGATGCGGAACACGAAGTGCACCCCATACCTGGGCAACTTCCTGCGATAGTTCAAGAATATTTTCATCGTATTCATTGATAATCTGGTTGAGCCATTGTTCTAGCAACTGGCTTTGCTGAAGATCGCCCCGGTATTTAATTAATTCAATTCCGCGCCTGAGTTCCCCTAAGGTAATGACACTAATGTACATGGGCAGATCATGGCGCGCGGCCTGATCAAAAAATTCCTTTACCCCTTTATTGATATTTCCTTTTTTACGCAACTCACTAATTACATTGGTATCAATTAAATACATCGTTTGCGTTTCCATCCTGTTCACGCTGAAAGTCAGAATCTATTCCAACCTGGGGAATTGTGCGAAGCACATCAGAGAAACTCTTTTTGGCGGGACGCAACAGCGCCCGCTCTAAAATTTTTCGATGTTCGGCCTCGGCACTAATACCCTCTTGGCCTGCTTTGGCTTTCAAGGCCATCACAATTGCCTCATCGACATTACGCACAATTAAGTTTGCCAAAATGAATCTCCCCTAACACTGGGCTTGGATAAATGCTAGCAGTGATAGCATTTTTGCTCAAGTGTTCGATGGGTAATAGCTTGCAGAAAATTGGTTTGAGAAGAGAGGAGGAGTGTAACTTGTACGAAAGTGGCGAGTGGTCTTTGGCTCACGAGGATAAGGGCACAATAAATTGCACCCTACATATTTTGAAGTCTTAGCTGCGCTGTTCCTTTTGAAACAAACGCTGTTTCTCACGCGCCCAGTCGCGCTCTTTTTCAGTTTCGCGTTTATCGTGCAATTGCTTACCTTTGGCGATGGCAATTTCGCATTTCACTATGTGCGCTTTCCAATAGAGGGCAATAGGCACCACCGTGTAGCCTTTTTGTTCAACCGCTTCTTGCAGGCGATCAATTTCGCGGCGGTTGAGCAGCAGCTTGCGTGTGCGGAAGGGGTCGGTCACAAAATGGGTGGACGCGCTCAGCAGCGGCTGGATTTGGCTGGCGAGTAACCAGGCTTCATTATTTTTAAAAATCACATAACAGTCGGTGATATTGCCCTTGCCCGCGCGCAGGCTTTTGACTTCCCAGCCGGTGAGGGCGAGGCCCGCTTCAAAACGCTCGTGCAATTCGTAATCGAACTTGCAGGTTTTTGGGGTCAGATTGGCGCACTCTGTGCCTGTGAATAATAACGAGTAAATACCTGAGGATGTCTCCCCCATGCGACTCAAACAACATGTGATTTGGGGCCAGCGCGGCAGTTTTATTTTGGCAGCCACCGGTTCAGCGGTGGGTTTGGGCAATATCTGGAAGTTTCCCTATATCACCGGCGAGAACGGTGGCGGCGCTTTTGTGCTGATGTATTTGCTGTTTGTCGCCACCATTGGTATTCCAATCATGATGGCGGAAATCCTGATGGGCCGCCGCGCGCGCGCCAACCCGATTATCGCCACCCAGGAATTGTGCGAGCAGGCCGGCGCCCATAAAGCCTGGTCCGGGCTGGGCTGGATGGGTGTGCTGGCCGGGCTGATGATTTTATCCTTCTATACCGTGATCGCCGGTTGGACCCTGGAGTATTCGCTGCTGGCGATAGAGGGGAAATTTACCGGACTGGATGGCGATGCCTCCAACGCACTGTTTAATTCACTACTGGCGGATTCTGGCAAGGTGCTGCAATGGCACACGGTGTTCACCCTGATGACTATCGCCATATTGGCGCTGGGTGTGACGCGTGGGCTGGAGGCCTCGGTGCGCTGGATGATGCCACTGCTGTTTTTGTTGCTGTTTGTGCTGCTGGGTTATGCCATCAAAGAAGGCGATTTTGAGACATCACTGCGCTTTATGTTCAGTTTTAAACTGGAGGATATGTCCTGGGAAGGCGCGCTGGTGGCCATGGGCCACTCTTTCTTCACCCTGAGTTTGGGGATGGGCGCGATTATGGCCTATGGCTCTTATATGCCCAGTAATCAATCGGTGGGTTCAACAGTATTGATTGTCGCCACTCTGGATACGCTGGTGGCCCTGATTGTTGGTGTCGCGATTTTTGCGTTTGTATTTGCCACCCCGGGCATTTCCCCCGGTGCCGGCCCGGGTTTGATGTTTGTGACCCTGCCAGTCGCCTTTGGCAATATGGGGGTGGGGGCGATTATCGGCACAGTGTTTTTTGTGATGGTAGTGCTCGCGGCCTGGACCTCGACTATCTCCCTGTTGGAACCAGGCGTTGCCTACCTCAATGAGCGCTTTGGTGTGAGCCGGATTATCGCCAGCCTGCTGCTGGGTTTTATCGCCTGGGCGCTGGGCCTGGGTTCGGTTTACTCGTTTAACGATTGGGCGGACGTGCAAATTCTGTGGGGCAAGAACTTTTTCGATAGCATGGATTTTGTTGCCACCAATATAATGCTGCCCCTTGGCGGCATGTTGATCGCCCTGTTTGTGGGCTGGAAACTGCGCGATGAAATCATCCTGCACGATTTAAAGTTTGAGGCCGCCTGGATTTTCCGCCTCTGGCGCCCGGTGTTGAAGTATCTATCACCTATCGCGGTGTTGCTGTTTTTGATCAACGGAATTTTCCCGGTAATGCGCAAGGTGTTTGTCGAATAACTATGAGGTAGGCAGTGGCAAGTAAGGTTGAGCGTTCCGCGCTGGTCAATTATTCCGCGCAGCAGATGTTTGATTTGATCAATGACATCGAAGCTTATCCCCAGTATATGGAAGGCTGTGTTGGCGCGCGGGTGTTGGCGCGCGGCGATGACTGGGTGGAAGCGCGCCTGGAGTTGAGCAAGGCGGGCGTCACGCAGAGTTTTGCCACGCGCAACCAGTTGCAATCACCGCATAAAATGACCATGAACCTGGTGGATGGTCCGTTTAATTACTTGCGCGGTATCTGGCAATTTACCCCGCTGGGGGAAAGCGCGTGCAAGGTGAGCTTCCTGCTGGAGTTTGAAATGAAAAACCGCTTGCTGGGTATGGCGGCGGGCAAGTTGCTGGAATCTGTGGGTGGCAAGCAGGTGGATACCCTCTGCGCGCGCGCCAAACGGATTTACGGCTAATGCTGTGATCGAGAGTTAATTCTGCGTGAGAAAATGTAATGGCTGATTTTGATTTAATTACTGTGGAAGTTGCCTACGCGCTGCCGCACAAACAAAAAATTATTGCACTGTTGGTAGAGCCGGGAACTACGGCACTGGAAGCGGTAAAACGCTCCAAAATTACCGATCATTTTCCCGACCTGGATATCACTTCTGCCAAGATGGGGATTTTCGGCCAGTCCCTGGGCACTAAAGGCCTGGAAGCGGCTGACAAGCACATACTGCACGCTGGTGACCGGGTGGAGATCTACCGCCCGCTAGCCTCTGACCCGAAAGAAGCGCGCCGCAAGCGTGCGGATAAATCGGCAGAGGACAAAAGCGCAGAAGACAAAACCGCAAATTAGTCGCGCTGCCCATCCAGCCGCCATGGGCGGCCCTGCTTCACAAAAAATTTGCACTACACTGGGGTAATACTTCGCCGTTTTCTGGTGAATCTACCAATAACAACGCCTACCCCAGAGAGACTCATGCAGTCGAATACTAAACGTCTTTACCAATGGTTGCCCTGGGGGTCTGCCCTGGCGCTGGCGCTGGTATTTCTGTTTTTTATGCGGCTGGATTTGCAGGTACACCAGCAAGTCTGGGAAGAGCGCCTGCAGTGGACTACCCAAACCCAGAAAGATTACATGGAGGCCAGTGGCCGCGACCTGACCCAACAGGCCATGTTGTTGGCACAGTTGCTGGTGCGCGACACGGCGATTATGGGCGAGATTCGCCGTGCCCAACAGGTCTTTGCCAATACCGATGGTCAGGTAACTCCCGAACAACTCAGCGAGGCGCGCGCGCGTCTGCAGAGACAGTTGCAGGATCACTGGGACAGCATGGAAGACGTGGGCGTCAAGCAACTGAGTATCTATTTTGCCCCGGGCGCTGTCAGCTTCCTGCGCATGCATAAACCCGATCGCTTTGGCGATAGCCTGAGTGGCTTGCGGCCCCTGATTACCAATGCCTTTTCCTCTGGTTTACCTGCCTGGGGTGAGGATGTCTCTCGCCATGGCAGCGGCCATCGTGCGGTCTTACCGATTATGGCGCGCGATGACCAGAGCGGCGGGGTGATTGCGGTGCTGGAAGTGGGCATGTCCTCCGTCCCGACCCTGCGGGAAGATGAAACAGCGCCCATGCAAATGGCGATGTTTTTACGCAAGGCGGCGGTAGAACAGGTGCTTTGGGAGCAGGTGCGCCAGGTGCTCAACCAGAAAAACCCCACAGTTGTAGATGATTGGCGGCTGGAGGAAAGCAGCGACCCGCAATTGGATAGTTGGTGGAGCCGCGGCCTGGTGCCTATCAACAAACGGGGCCATATATTGCAGGAAGCTGGCAAGACTTATTTGCTCTCCTGGTGGCCTATGCAACAGGTGGATGTGCCACTGGAGCAATCTGGCCTGGCGATGCTGGTGTGGAGTGATATCACCCAGGCTTTCACTGCTTATGGCTCGATTCGCCAACGGGTGATGGCCAAATGGCTGGCCGCCATGGTAACGGCGCAGTTAATGCTGCTGGCCTTTATTCGCTTTAATCGCTACCACCTCCGCCAACTGGTGAGCCAACACAGTGAGCAATTGCGCGAGGAACATGCCCAGAGTGAACAGTCGCGCCAGCGCTTGGCACTGGCCCTGCGCAGCAGTGATTCCGGTTTCTGGGAGTGGGATATCGCCCATGACAAGGCGAGTTTTTCTCCCGAGTGGCGCCAACTGTGCGGTGTAGGCCCGGAATCGCCCAACTCGCTTGACCTGGATGAATGGATGAGTCGCGTGCACCCCGCTGATAAGCGGGTGAGCTACAGCGACATTATTCGCCACATCAAGGGCGAAACGCCCATGTACGAGAACGAATACCGGCTCAAGGTGCAGGACGGCAGCTATAAGTGGATTCTCACTCGCGGCAAGGTAGTGGAGTGGCAAGCGGACGGCAAAGCCGCGCTTATGCTGGGGGTCTACACCGACATCACCGACCGTAAGAACACCGAGCTGGTCAGTATTCGCCAACAGGCGGCCATGCACTCACTCAATGAGATTGCTTCGCTGCCGGCGGTAGATCCGGCGGAGCAACTGCGTCTGGCGCTGAGTTTGGGTGCACGTTATTTGGGGTTGGCGGGTGGTTTGATCAGCGAGATCAACGGCGAAGACTATCGCGTACATGTGCAGTTCTCTGCTAATGGCAACAAGGACGCCGCTATCTCCAATCACCTGGGCAAAAACTATTGCAGCCTCACAGTCGCGCTGCGCGATGTGTTTGCCGAAGACGATATTCCCGCGAGCGAGCACAAACGCCACGCCGCGTATCTACTGACGCAAGTGGAATCCTACATAGGTGTCCCTTTGTGGATTAACGATCGCCTTTACGGCACCCTGTGTTTTTTCTCGCGCAAAACTCGCCATCATCAATTTGATTCACTGGATAAAGATTTCGTGCGCTTGCTGGCGCGCTGGATCAGCTCGGTCGTGGAGCGCTGGCAACAGGAGCGCGAGAAAAAAGTTATCCTCAATCGCTTCCAGAAACTCAGCGAACGTTTGCCCGGGTTTTTGTATCAATTCCAGCTGCGCCCAGATGGCAGTTCCTTCTTTCCTTATGCCAGCCCGGGCATGAAAAATATCTACAACACTACGCCGGAAGAAGTCAGCAGCTCCGCGCAAAAAGTCTTTACGGTTATCCATCCAGATGATGTGGGTTGGGTGAGCGAAAGTGTGTCCTATTCGGCAACTCACCTGACGCCCTGGGTGGCGACTGTGCGGGTGAATCACCCAGTGCGCGGCCTGATCTGGACCCATGTGGAATCCATTCCGGAAAAACTGGAAGACGGCAGCGTGCTCTGGCATGGCTATGTATCTGACATCACTCCGCTCAAGCAGGCGGAAATGCAATTGCAGGAAACCAATTCGCTGCGCAAAGCGATTCTGGATGCGGCGAGCATTGCGATTATCTCCACCGATGTGAAGGGTTTGATTAAAACCTTTAACCACGGCGCGGAACTTATGCTGGGTTACAGCGCGCAGGAAATGATTGATAAGCAAACCACTACCGCGATCCATTTACCGACGGAAGTGGAGGCCTATGCGCATCGGTTAACCTGCGAGCTTGGCTATGAAGTTAAACCCGGGTTTGATGCCTTTGTGGCTAAAGCGCGCGAAGGCGGCGACGATGAAAAAGAGTGGAGTTATGTGCGCAAAGACGGCTCGCAATTCCCGGTAATTCTCACCGTTTCGGCGCTGCGCAATGTTGAGGGGGACATTAGCGGCTATTTGGGAATCGCGCGCGACATCAGTGAAATTAAACGCATCGACCAGATGAAAACTGAATTTATTTCCACCGTCAGCCATGAATTGCGCACGCCGCTTACCGCCATCAGCGGCGCATTGGGTATTTTGGCAAATGGGTTGGCGGGTGCGCTCAGTGAACAATCGGCGCGCATGATCCAGATTGCGCACAACAATTCGCAGCGGTTAATTCATCTGGTAAATGATTTGCTGGATATGGAAAAACTGGTCGCGGGTAAAATGCATTTTGATTTGCAAGCGCAAATGCTGCTGCCACTGCTCCAGCAAAGTATGGAATCAAATGCCGCCTTTGCTGCGCAATACGGTGTTAGTTATCAACTTGATAGCGATGATGATGTAAAAGTCACGGTAGATAGTCAGCGCTTGTTGCAGGTACTGGCCAATTATTTATCCAACGCTGCCAAATTTTCACCTGCCAACGATCAGGTGCGCATCAGCGTTGAGCCACGTTTTGGCAGTGTGCGCGTTATAGTCACCGACAAGGGGCCGGGCATTCCTGAAAATTTCCGTGCGCGCCTGTTCCAAAAATTTTCGCAAGCTGACTCATCCGACACGCGCCAAAAAGGCGGAACAGGTTTGGGCCTGGCAATTTGTAAGGAAATAATTGAGCGCATGGGTGGCAAGGTAGGAGTGGATTCAGTTCCCGGTGAGGGCGCCAGTTTTTATTTTGATTTGCCCTGCGAAGATGCCACGCAAAAAATGCCTTCAACGCGCATTGAGCCGAGCAAAACCAAACCGCATTTATTAATTGTGGAAGACGATCTGGAAACCGCCGAAGTGCTGGCAACCGCGCTGGGTGCGCAAGGGCTGGATGTGGATAGAGCCAATAATGGTCAGGCCGCATTGGAGCATTTGCAATTGCGCGATTACGATTTAATTACCCTGGATCTCAACCTGCCCGATATGCATGGCATCGACATAGTCGAGCAATTGCGGCAGCAGGAAGTGCATCAGCAAAGTAAAAAAATGCCCATCATTATCATCACCGGATCGGTCGATGAAGGTAAGCAGCGATTAGCCGGTTTGGATAATCGCACCAGTATTTACTGGTTGCAAAAACCATTAGTGAATGGCGAATTGAAAGCAGTAGTACAACAGGCGCTGCAACAGTTGGATACTGGTGCTAAGGAGGCGCATTTATGAAAGCAGCAATGCCCGTGAATGAAGATTTGCGCTTGCAGGCGCTTTATCGCCTGGATGTGCTGGATACACCGCGCGAGCAAAACTTTGATGATATTGCGCAGTTGGCCATGGGTATTTGCGATGTGCCGGTGGCAGTGGTGTCGCTGGTGGATCGCGAGCGCCAGTGGTTTAAAAGTTGCGTCGGTCTGGATGCAACAGAAACACCGCGCGATGTGGCCTTTTGTGCGCACGCCATATTGTCGCCCGCCGATATTTTGATGGTGGAAAATGCCACACTAGATGTACGTTTTGCTGACAATCCTTTGGTAACTGGCGAACCCTTTATTCGCTTTTATGCGGGTGCTCCACTGGTGACCAAAAATGGCGAAGCGCTGGGCACCTTGTGTGTGATTGATCGTCGCCCGCGCCAATTGAATCCCCTGCAACAAAATACCCTGCGCTTGCTCGCTAATCAGGTAATCCAGTTATTGGAATCGCGCGAAACCAATATTGCCTTGCAGGTAGAGCGCCAGCAATTGGAAGACGTGATTAAAGGTGCAAATCTCGGCACCTGGCGCTGGAACGTACAGACGGGTGAAGTTATTTTCAATGAGCGCTGGGCAAGTATGCTGGGTTATTCGCTGGCAGACCTTGCGCCTGTGTCGATAAAAACCTGGCTGGAGCTTTGCCATCCCGCTGATCTGCAAATGGCCAACCAATTGCTGGAAAAACATTTTTGCGGGGAGCTCGATCACTACGAAACGCAAATCCGACTGAAAAGCAAAACCGGTGAATGGATTAGCGTCTATGCACGTGGCCGCGTTATTAGCACTACACCAGAAGGGCTCCCGCTGTGGATGTCGGGTACTCACGGTGATATTACCGAGCTGCAGCGCTCGCGCATGCAATTGCAAGAGAGCCAGGGGCGCTTGCAAAGCATGATTAATAATTTTCCCGGTGCTGTGTATCGCTGTCGCAACGACGCGCGTTGGAGCATGTTGTTTCTGAGTGACACAGTTACCGATTTAACTGGGCATCACTCGAGCGAATTTTTTGGTGATCAGGCGCTGAGTTTTACCGACATTACCCACGCGGATGATGTGCAGCGCATTTATGACGAGGTGCAACAAGCGCTGGCGGAGCATCGTTCGTTTGAATTGGTTTACCGCATGCAGCATGAGCAGGGACACTGGATTTTTGTGCAGGAAGTGGGGTCGGGTGTGTATGGCAGTACCGGCGAATTAAAATACATTGATGGTTTTATCTGGGATATCACCGAAACCAAACAGGCGCACGATGCCATCGAGTTGAATGAACAAAAGTTATCGACACTCTACAGTCAGGCTCCTATCGCTATTACGCTGAACAACTATGACGATGGCAAATTTATTGAGTGCAACCCGGAGTTTTGTCGACTGCTGGGTTATTCGCACAGCGATATTATGCGCATGGATAATCGTTCGATAACACCATCGGAATACGCGCAAGAGGACTTCTTGCAACTCGAAAGCCTGCATATCAGCGGGCGCTATGGCCCCCACGAAAAACATTTTATTCACAGTGATGGCCGGTTGATTCCGGTACTGCTCAATGGTGTATTAATTGAAAGCCCGAATGGAGAGCGACAGATTTGGTCGTTTATTCAGGACATCACCGAGCGCAAGCGCATTGAGCAAATGAAAAATGAATTTGTCTCGGCCGTGAGTCATGAATTGCGCACACCGCTTACATCGATTTCTGGTTCGCTGGGCTTGGTAGTCGGTGGCATGTTGGGAAGTTTGCCGGCGAATATTCACAACATGCTGACCATCGCCCATAAAAATTCCATGCGCTTGACCCTGTTGATTAATGATTTGCTCGACATGGAAAAATTGCTCGCCGGAAAAATGCAATTTGATATGCGCGCGCAATTATTGTTGCCGATTTTGCAGCAGTCAGTTGAAGGAAATACCGCCTATGCTGATACTTTTGGTATTCGCCTGCAATTGTTGGCGGACGCGGCAATGGAAAATGTGCACATCAATATTGATGCCCAGCGCTTGCAGCAAGTCCTGGCTAATTTTATTTCCAATGCGGTGAAATTTTCCCCGCCGCAAGGGCAGGTGGAAGTCGTGGCAAGCTTGCAGGATAACCAGGTAAAAATTGCGGTGGTCGATCACGGCCCGGGTGTGAGCGCTGAATTTCGCGCGCGTATTTTCCAAAAGTTTTCCCAGGCAGATTCGTCTGATTCGCGCCAGCGCGGCGGTACCGGTTTGGGGTTGGCAATTAGCAAGGCGTTTGTGGAGCGAATGCAGGGTGCTATCGGATTTGATTCTGAGCTGGGCAAGGGCGCTACTTTCTTTGCAATCTTTCCACTCTATAGCGCCACAGAATAGAATTTTTACTTAACAGGAGCACACAATGACTCACGAACTCACGCGTATTTTGTATGTCGAAGATGATCCCGATATTCAGGCGATTGCGCTTATGGTATTGGAGACAATCAGCGGCTTTACTGTTGAGCCTTGCAGTGGCGGCGCTGAAGCCTTGCAAAAGGCAGTGCCCTTTAAGCCGGATTTAATTTTGCTGGATGTAATGATGCCGGGCATGGATGGCCCCGAGACTTTAAAAGGACTGCGCAATTTTGCTGAACTGGAAACAACGCCGGTGGTATTTATGACTGCCAAGGTGCAGCCGCAAGAAGTGCAGGGGTATCTTAATCTGGGGGCAGCCGGTGTTATTGCCAAGCCCTTTGACCCTATGACCCTGGCGCAGGAGTTGCGCGATATCTGGGCCAGGCATTAGTTATCCGGTGCAATTCGCAGCCGGTGTCGGGCAACTCACTCAGGCCATGCCCGACCAGAGTAGATCGAGGTTTTTAAAGCCCCAATCATCGGGTGATTCGCGCCCGATAATTTTGTCTTTGCCTTGCAGCTTGGCCAGATCCAGCACCTCTTGAATAATTGGCATTTTGGTTTTGGCTGAGAAAAAGATTTTTACCTTGGGCAGCAGCAGCGATGCATCGTTTTGTTCGATCACCACCGCGAGTCGCCCACTTTCCAATCGCACCAGCGAGCCGGTGGGATAAATACCCACGGTTTTCACAAAGGCCTGAAATACTGCTTCATCAAAATGGCCTTTGCTCCATTCCGCCATCTTGCGAATTGAATCGGCAGGTGACCAGCCTTTTTTGTACGGGCGGTTGGAGGTAATTGCATCGTACACATCACACACTGCCCCCATCTTGGCAAACAGGCTGATGGTGTCGCCCTTTAAACCAAAAGGGTAACCAGTGCCATCGACTTTTTCGTGGTGGTGCAGGCATACGTCTAACACCATGGGCGGCACCTGATAATTTTCAATCAGAATTTTGGCGCCCAGTTCCGGGTGGGATTTCACAATCGCAAATTCCTCATCGGTTAATTTGCCCGGCTTATTTAACACTTTCAGGGGAATGCCCACCTTGCCAATATCGTGCAGCAACCCGGCCATGCCTGCATCGCGTACGGCATCTTCATCCAGATTGAGTTGGCGTGCGAGGGCAATCATCAACGCGCAGACGGCAACCGAGTGCAGGAAGGTGTATTCGTCGACACTTTTTAAGCGCGCCAAACTAATTAGCGCATGGGGTTGGCGCAACACCGAGCTGGAGATTTCGTCCACCAGTTCGCGTGCTTTTGCTACTTCAATAGCTTTGCCCATGCGCACATCACTAAACATTTCAATCACGGTTTCTTTGGCGCGGTTGCACAGGCGCGCAGCGGATTTAATTTCATCATCCAGCGCCACCCGTTCGCTGTTACCGGGTTGTTCTGCCTCCAGCAACAATGCATCTGTCTCATGCTCTACTTCAGCTTCGGTTTTACCGGTGATATCCGTACTGACATCCAGCCCCTGGCTGGCATCAATCCAAAGCTCTTTAATGCCGCTGGCGAGGATAGCGCGCAGGTCTTTTTCATCTTCCAATAAAAAGCGGGTTTTCCAGAAGGGATGCTCCATCCACGAGCCGCAGAATTCGCAAATGAACATGCCGAGTTTGATGTCTTTTACCGCGATTCGTTTCAGCATGAGATCCGTATGGCAGGCCAGTAAGAGAATGGGATTATTGGGTTGAGTATAGTCAGGCTTTGCTCTGCGGCTGGCGGGCGAGAACAGAATTTTTTCCCTGCGAAAGTGCGATTCTTATACTGAATTGCGGTTAACAGCTTCGCAGTTATGAGGTGGCTAAACTTTCGTTTCGCACCTATTATTCAGCCTAATGATTCGATCGATGTTGGGTGAGAACTAATAGGTCAGTAGTTATCCGGCCAATAAGAAATCTCCCTTTTAAACAGGCCGCTTTCCCATGGATAAAAATGCTGACATAGCAGCTAAACTCCAGGCATTACGCGATGATTATGCCCAGCGCTTGCCCAATGAATTGGCGCAGTTGCGCGCTTTGGTAGGCGATCTGACCGAGCCTGAACTGCGCACGCCGGCGCTTAACCAGCTCAATCACCGCTTGCATAAACTCGCCGGCTCAGCGGGCAGTTTTGGTTTTACCGATCTGGGTAAACAGGCCAAAAAACTCGAACTGCAAGCGCAGGAATGGTTGGCGAGCGATCATCTGGATATGGGTATATTGCGTGTGTTTTCGGTCGCTGTGGCCGCCCTGGGTGGCGATTTACAGGCGGAGCGCAATAACAAGCCGATGCCGCTGGTGTCGCAGACAACACCGCAAAAGACCAACACCCTGATTTATGTGCTGGAGGATGACCCGGATATTGCCGAAGAAGTCTGTATGACGCTGCGTCACTTTGGTCATCAGGTGGAGCACTTCGCCACTATCGCTGCGGCTGAGGCTGAAGTATTGCGTCGCCCACCGGATTTTATGATCTGCGACATCATGTTTGTTGAAGAGGGGCGTGAGGCGCCGGAAGCGGTGATGATTTTGCAGCAGCATTTACCCGCGCCCATCCCGGTTATTTTTGTCTCTACCCGCACCGATTTTGAGGCCTACCACGCTGCCGTAAAGGCTGGTGCAGTGGGTTATTTTGTTAAGCCACTGGATACCATCCGCCTGGTTGATTGCTTTGAGCACTATCTGGATCGCAATCGCAGCGCGCCTCACCGGGTGTTAATTATTGATGATGATTTGGCGCTTGCCGAGCACTACAAGCTGGTGCTCAATGCCGCGGGGATTCACGCACAAATCAGCAATAATCCGCAGGTAATTTTTGAGTTATTGCAGGATTTTCACCCGGACCTGATTCTGCTGGACATCAATATGCCCGGCTGCAATGGCATTGAGCTGGCACAGGTTATTCGCCTGAATCAGGATTGGCTGCGGGTACCTATCACCTACCTGTCGTCTGAACAGGATGTGGAGAAACGCGCACTGGCACTGGCACGCGCGGGCGATGACTTCCTCAGTAAACCCCTGAATGAGCGCGAGCTGGTGTCGGCGGTTACCACCCGTGCGGCGCGCAGCCGGCAACTTAGCGATGCACTGGATCGCGACAGCTTGACCGGTTTGCTCAAGCATTCGCGCATCAAAGAACAGGTGGATATCGAGCTGAGTCGGACAGTGCGCGGTGGGGGTGACTTGAGTGTAGTGATGCTGGACCTGGATCACTTTAAACAAATTAACGATACCTACGGCCATCCGGCGGGCGACAAAGTGATTAAGGCTATCGCCCACTTACTGCGTCAGCGGTTGCGTAAAACCGATGCGGTTGGTCGCTACGGGGGAGAGGAGTTTGTCGCCGTGCTTCCCCGTTGCGGGAAAGATGAAGCGGTGATGCTGATGGAAGATGTGCGCCAGAGGTTTCGCGAGATCAGCTTTAGCGCGGGAGAACGTACTTTTAATGTGACCCTGAGCGCAGGCATAGCTGCCTATCGCCCGGGAATAGAGCGGGCCGAGCAGCTCTTGCAGGAGGCAGATGCAGCGCTTTATCGCGCCAAGGCAGAAGGACGCAATAAGCTTTGCACTAACACCTAGATGTTAATTTCAAAGGTGCCGGGTGCCATCTGTATTGATTGCAAACAGACACCACACCAAATAAAAACGCCCGGCTAACCGGGCGTTTTTATTTAGACAGAAAAATTACTCGTCCTGTTCCGGTGCCTGAGGCGGCGGAGCGCTGCTTTCTTCGGTAGGCACAGGCACGTCACGGTTCATATCATCCAGATATTTTTCAGATTTTTCCCCGCTCAGCGGTGCTTTACCGGGCAGGTAATCACCTTCGGTTTTCACCAGCTTGTCGTTCTCAAAATACACAGTGTAGAGGTACTGGGTAATCTCGCCTTGAGAGCCACGGCGCACGCTGTAAGGGTAGTCCCAGCGGTCATCGTTAAAAGTATCCGGCACCAGGCTATTGCCCAGTACAAAGCGCACCTGGCGCTTTGACATCCCCAGTTTTAACTGTGATGCCATCTCTTCAGTGATGATATGACCTTGCTGGATGCCGACCTTGTAAACACCGGGAAAGCGGAAGCTGGAGCAAGCGCTAAGACTGGTTGCAACAATCAGGGCCAGAAAAATGCGGCTGGCTAATTTCATACGAGGGCTTCCACTAACAAAAATGAACGCGGATAATACCCGAACCACAGGAATACTGAGAAGAGTTTGGGGGAAA
>JAGKWY010000227.1 GCA_021151625.1 Gammaproteobacteria bacterium
GTGAATTCCCTGGTTTTACCTTTCAAACCATGAAGCCATAACGCATTGCCTCTGGTAGAATGCGCGCCTCAGTAAACCTCTCACTTTTCTTCCGGGGCGGTCGGGCGAATGAATTGGGCTGATTGGGCCATTATCGGGATCTTTTCCCTGTCCTGTTTTATCGGTTTGATTCGCGGTTTTGTGCGCGAAGCACTCTCGTTGGTAATCTGGATCGCCGCGGTGTTGGTGGCCAGAGTTTTTGGCGGCCAGCTTGAAACCCTGCTGGTCGACCATATTGAATCCCCCTCTGTTCGCTTGATGACGGCCTACGCCGTATTATTTATTTCCACGTTATTACTTGGTGCCATGGTTAGTTACCTGATAGGTGCGCTGGTGCGTGCGACAGGTCTATCGGGTACGGATCGTTTGCTCGGTATGGTATTCGGCGCGGCGCGCGCATTTATTATCGTTATGGCAATTCTGATTTTATTGCCCGGGTTTATTCCCGTGAATGAAGATGACTGGTGGAAGCAGGCCCAATTGATTCCTCATTTCCAATCCTGCGAGGGTTGGGTAGTGGCGGCTTATGGCGAAGTCAGCCAGTGGGTCCAATCGCTATTTGGCAGCGTTGAGCAAGTGCAGCCAGTCTAGAAATTTCGTTATTTATTTTGTTTAAAGTTATTGAGGCAAGTTTATGTGCGGCATTGTAGGTATTGTGAGTAAGCGCGATGTAAATGTGCAGATTTACGATGCGTTAACCATTTTGCAACACCGTGGTCAGGATGCCGCCGGTATGGTCACCTGTCAAAACGGGCGTATGAGCCAACAAAAAGGCAATGGCCTGGTGCAGGATGTTTTCAGAACTCGCCACATGCAGCGTTTGCTTGGCAGCATGGGGATTGGCCATGTGCGCTACCCAACTGCGGGCAGTTCAGGCCCGGCTTTGGCACAACCTTTTTATGTGAATTCCCCGTACGGAATTTCGCTGGCGCACAACGGTAACCTGACCAATGCGGACAAGCTCAGCGAAGATATTTTTAAAACGGATTTGCGCCACGTAAATACCGATTCTGATTCCGAAGTCTTGCTGAACGTATTTGCACATGAGCTGCAACAGCAAGGCAAATTAAGCCCAACCGCAGAGGATATGTTTGCTGCCGTTGCTGGCGTACACAAGCGTGTTACCGGTGGTTATGCTGTGGTGGCTTTGATTGCAAATTATGGTCTGGTTGCATTTCGCGATCCACATGGCATTCGCCCACTGGTATACGGCAAGCGCAATGCGGAAGAGGGCGGTGTTGAGTACATGGTGGCATCAGAGAGCGTGGCGCTGGATGTACTCGGTTTTGAATTGATTGATGACGTTGCCCCCGGCGAAGCGATTTACATTACTGAAGAAGGTGAAATGCATCGCCGTCAATGTGCGCAAAATCCGCGCTTGAGCCCGTGTATTTTCGAGCACGTTTATTTCGCGCGCCCGGATTCCATTATGGATGGTATTTCGGTGTATAAAGCACGTTTGCGTCAGGGTGAAAAACTGGCAGAAAAAATTCTGCGCGAACGCCCGGATCACGATATCGATGTGGTAATTCCAATTCCGGATACCAGTCGTGTTGCAGGTCAGGCGCTGGCACAAGGGCTGAACGTAAAGTTCCGCGAAGGCCTGGTAAAAAATCGCTATATCGGCCGCACGTTTATTATGCCTGGCCAACAGCAGCGTAAAAAATCAGTGCGCCAAAAACTGAATCCAATTGAGTTGGAGTTTAGAGATAAGGTGGTGTTGTTGGTGGATGACTCCATCGTACGCGGTACTACTTGCCAGCAAATTATCCAGATGGTGCGCGATGTCGGCGCGAAGAAAGTTTATTTCGCTTCTGCAGCGCCAGCCGTGAAGTATCCAAACGTCTATGGTATTGATATGCCGACCACCGCTGAGTTGATTGCCCATGGTCGCAGCGATGAAGAGGTCTGCAAGGAAATCGGTGCGGATTGGTTGATTTACCAGGACCTGGAAGATTTGATTGCTGCATCTGCCGAAGGCAACTGCAAGGTTACCGAATTTGATTGCGCTGTATTTAACGGAGAATACTGTGCGGGTGATGTGACCCAACAATATTTAGACAAGGTTGCAGCAGCGCGTAATGACAGCGCCAAAGCAGGCAAAAAAGCCAAGCAAATCGAATTGCCAATTGGTTTGCACAAT
>JAGKWY010000228.1 GCA_021151625.1 Gammaproteobacteria bacterium
ATGGTGTAAGTCATCAACATACCAGCCGCAGACAAGAGCGATAAATTTTTTAAATTCACAATTAAGCTCCTTTTTTAACAGCGATAAAAAGCAAGAGAGGACTGCTATGGCTTTTTCGGGCAAGGTTTAACCCTGATGGCTGGCATCTGCACAAAACAGCAAGTTGTTGGTTGACTGGCCGATCTGGTTATATTTGTGAAGCAAGTCGTATATTTGAATTTTTCCAAAAAAATTATTAAGTTTTATTGGATTGGAAAAATGTCGGGTGGGCCGATAAATGCAAAAAGTACAAATATTTTTTGTTGGTGCTTCTTATTTTTATAGGTGTGGAATTTTATCACTAAATTCAACAAAAATGGATTTTCGAGTGATTGGATCCTGCTGTGAAGTGTTTATACGGTGGGCGAAGGTTTTTTGTCAACAGGGATAAAACCGCAGGCATAAAAAAACCGCACTGGGTGCGGTTTTTAGGGGAGAGCATCGGCAAAAATATTAAGGGCTAATGGTTAATTGAATAGTGTCTTTCAGCTCTGAGCCGTCACTGCCGATAATGGTTTTGTTGTTCTTATCAAAGAGTCTGGTATTCAGTGTAATGATGGTGCTGGAAGTCAGAGCCAGCGAATCGTTTACTTCGACTTCAACTTCACCATTAGCATCAACCTTGGCTGTTAGTTTATTTCCATCAACCCCTGTGGGCAAATTAGTGAAGGTCCACTCGCTGTTAATACCTTTATAAACCTCAGGGTCCAAATTGCTAGTGCTTGGGTAAGTAACTTTAATACGCGGATTAATTTTACCGCCCACGGATATCGACAAGGATTCAGTTGCGTTGGTGCTGGAGCTGCCGATAATTTCAATCTTTTGCATTTCCGGTTTGGTTACTTTAACCACGATTTCTTTGCTGACGCCGTCGCAGCTTGCGGTTAGGGTTACATCTGTCCCATCGGGGCTTCCGCTCACCGCTGTAATTTCACCTGTGCTTGAATTAACCGTGAGTGCACTGGTGTTGCTGCTGGTGAGCGACGCATTTTTGGTAATGTCGGCGGTTGAGGTATCAAGATATGTACCGGTGACTTTAATGGTTTTCTTTTGGCCCTGACGCAGTTCAAACGACTCGCTGGGAGTTAGATCCACACTGGCCAGGTTGGCTGCGATTGTGAATTCGAATTCAGGCGATGGAACTTCCTTTTTAAAATTATCCACACCGGTGGCTACCACTTTAATTACGCCACTTTTTTGGGTACTAAGTGCAGAGCTTTTTGCATCGGGAAAGCTCGCGATATTGACTGGCGTGCTGGCGGCGATTTTCCAGGTTACTGGATAGTCGTAAGGCTTGCCGTCCTCAAAGGTGGTGGTTGCTTTAAATGAGGTGTTTTTGCAAACGTCGACACTGGCATTGGGGCTATCGTGACTAACGGCAACGCTTTTTAAATTGGCATCGGTGAGTTTTACGATGGTTTCATCGGCAATACCGGCGTAAGAAACCAGCAGTTTTACTTCACCAGTATCACCTTTGGTATTTTTTCCTTCAAATAAACCATTTTTGATACTGCCCAGCTTTTTGTCAGATAACTCCCAACTGGCTTTGCCGGTCAGGTCGGCAACGACTTTGCCTTCGGCATTCAACCCGTTTACTTTGAATTGATAACTGCCTTGTACATGCACAGTAATGTTATCTTCGGTCAATGCAATTTGGGTGACGGTATTTTTGGTGGCATCTACCGTTTGTGCGACGCGCGCGCTGTCGCCGTCACCACCACCGCAACCGCTCAGCGAAATAACACCGATGCTGGCGATTAATGCCAATGACAAATGAATTCCTTTAGAACGCATAGGTAACTCCCAGGCCGCAGCCATCTACTCGTAAATCGTCATCGTTATAGGAGCGCACGCAAGGCCATCATCAAATTCCACGCCGCCTTTGAATTGAAATACGGAGGGCGAGAAGCGCTCGCCACCGGTTTTGACCTGGGTATAAACGGCTTGGCCGGAGACGTTGAAATCCAGTGGAATGTCAGCATTGGCGCCAGTGCTGGCAAGAGCGCCTAACAGCAGTGCGCTCAGTGGAGTAACCAGTTGTTTACACATAAGTATTCCTTGCTGTGTTATCAATGAGGTGTGTAAGTCGTACTAAATTATTTTCGAACGTTTATTCGAGATTGTTTACTCAAGATCGTTGCTGCGAATCACTGTGCGCAATTCGTGGATATACGCACTGCCGCGCCCGGAATACTTGCCCAGTTCTGCCACCATCGCATGGCCGGTAAAGGCGGCTGGCTGGTCGCGCAATTGAGCGCGCAACTGGCGCCAGGGGCGATAGGCGTTGTGGGTATTAATGTTGTTGAAGTATGCCGTAAGCGACTCTTCCACATTGTTAAACTTTTTAACTTCGTGTTTGGCGCGCGCGGAGCGCTTGCTGGGCACTATGCCGCAGCCGGGTTTATAACACCAGTGGCCAAATAAGTTGTGTGCCTCTTCCGCAAAGCGTGAAGTTCCCCAGCCAGATTCCACCGCCGCTTGTGCCAACACCATAGCGGAGGGAATGCTATCCACGCGCAGCAATAAAATTTCTACCGCCTTGGCATCATCCGGATAGGTCTCGTAGGTCACATGAAATTTTTCGCGCAGTTTTTCCAGGTTGCGCTTATTAACGCCGCTAATGGTTTGCGTGTTATCCCATTCGGCTTTGATTTTTAATAAACGTTCACGCGATTGCAGTAACTTTGCATTTTTTTCATCGACCAGTGGGCGCAGCATGGCCAGGAATTGTTCCTTGCGTTCCGGTGTTTGGTCGATAGCGGCAAAGTCGGGTAACAGAGTGCTGCTGGTGAGTTCATCTTCATCCATAAAAACTTGCTGCAGTGGTGTGCTCATCATCCAGAGAACCAATACCAGTGTGGCAAGTGGGAAGACGATCAGCGATAAACCGAGAAACCATTGTGAAGCTTGTTTGTTCATTGTTCGAAAATACCTGGGTGTTGCGATTGATTGAAAAAGATGAAATTAAATGTCCAGCTGTTTGCGCAGCTCTTCCATGCGTTTGAGATTTTCCTCGCGGCTGAGCGGCGTCTCTATGGTTTGCGGCAGCGCCGGCGCATTGGGCGCCGGCAGTTGCTCGCCATTCATAACGCGCTCACAGATTTTTAAATAGTGACGCTCGTAAATCGGGAAGGCGATTTTCTCGGCATTGCTCGCCAGGAAATACCAATCGCTGGCACAGCCCGCGTGATACACCGCCGGGTGGCTCCAGTGGTAGGCCGCTTTAGGGCTGGAGGCGCGACAAGCTTCCACATAAGCGGCATGGGCGTCGATCAAACCAAATTTTTCCGGTTCGCCCTGGCAGGCGCGAATCATACGGTGCAGCGTGGGTAAATACTCTGACTCTTCTATCACTTTGCGCGCACCGCGCAGAATTGTTTCCGGCGCAAACTGCGCGAGTGAATTCAGCCACAAGCGGCGCGCCTGGTTGAGCAGTTCGTTATCTTTAAACGCACTGTAATACTGGTTGTGATAATTGATGCGGAACAGGGCAAATACCTGATTGATCGCATCGATATGCGCATCGGTCGGCGCGGTGTGTTGTTCGCGTTGCGCGCGCGCAGAATCAGCTTGCCCAGCTGCGGTCGTTGAGCTGTTCTGCGAGGCTGCTATCTCTTGTGCGACCTGATGAATGAGGGATTTGCTGTCCTGCATGGTTAACCTGCTGCGAGTGTTCCAACGCTGAGTTGTAGCGCAACCATTGGCGTTTTACGTGTTGGATAAATTTGCTGTTCCAGGTGCGGCCGACTTCACCGCGCTCCTGCCAGTAGACCACAAACTCCGGAATTGAATCCTCCACAAAGGCGAGGCTGATACCGGCGTGCTTCACCAATACTTCCAGTGCATCGCGTGTGGGGCGCCACTGGCTGTGCATGGCAACTTCCTGATCGCGCTTTAAAAATTCAGCGTCGCGCTCGCGCACTTGCCGCTCTTTATCTTCGCGCTGCTGGCGCGCATTCAGGGTTTCGTAGTTGCGCCATTTGTGCAGTACATCTTTTAGAAATTTTGCGCCCCAGCTGTGGCTGGTTTCGCCACGCTCGCGCCAGTAGGTCACGAACTCGGGCAGCTGCTGCCACACAAATTCCGGCGGTATCGCGTACTGGGCAATTTGCTTGAGCAATTCCTGATCCGGTTGCCAATGGGGTGGAATCAGGTTGGCACCCGGTGTGATTTGTGGCGCGACAGTAAGCGGGGAAGTATTGCCCGGAATCTGGAGCGATGGTTGGGTCGGCGCACTATCGAAGGATAGGGTTAACCGGCGGCTTTCCACAAAGGGTGCAGAACCCAGTTGGATTACGCCTTTGTCGTGCAGGCTGCGGCTGATGCGCTGGATATCGTAATCAGTCCAGAAGGGCATCATCCGCTCGGCCCAATTGCCATCCACATCCAGCCACTGGCGCCCATTGGCCTGTGTCAGCGGCAGGAAACAAGCCAGCTCCGCCAAAACCCCCAACATACACGCCTCCTCCAGCCCGATAGTGGCAGCGAGGGAGGGCGAAATCAGCAGCGGGCGCTCGGGAATCAGGGGTGAAGTCATGGCGATAACAGGGCCAAAGCCCAAAAAATACAAGGTCGGGAATTGTAGGCTGATAGGGTAAAGGATGCCAGTGGAAGCAGTAGGTTATATCTGTATTGCGTGTAGGATTTTAACTACAAGCTCAATGTTTGAGATCGGTTACATGAATCTTGATGTTGGCGTTTAAGTGCATGGATGAGTATGGCTATGAGGGCTACTATTCACTGCCTTTTCGCGAAAGGGAAACAATATTCACAATAGGAGAATCTTATGTTCAGGAACGACCTCGGGCTTTTAACTTTGTGGCGATTTAAATATTACTCAAAAAAGGTTGGGGCCATTTTTGGGTGGACTTTTGTCACTACTCTTGCGCTTTTAATTTCTACGAAAGCAAACGCAGTCTACCAATGTGCGGTGACAGGAGAAACTTGTGCGTACCAACTAAATGCGACTGGAATATATTGGCAGCTCGTATGTAAGCCGGTTTATTCATGTATATGGGTTCCAGATCCTCCATCACCTCCACCTCCACCGCCCCCTCCAC
>JAGKWY010000131.1 GCA_021151625.1 Gammaproteobacteria bacterium
AATTTACGCCGTTTTTTTGAACAACAAATCCCAAACCCCATGACCGAGGCGCTCACCGCGTTTTTCAAATTTAGTGATCGGACGATAATCTGGCCTAGGAGCGAATCCGGTTTCTGTGAAGCCTGTCGCAAAACCTGTCGCGCTATTCATTACTTCCAACATATGTTCGGCATAGGGTTGCCAATCAGTCGCCATATGCAGAACACCACCCGTTTTTAACTTCGGGTGCAACTTCTGGATAAAGGCTGGCTGGACAATCCGGCGTTTGTGGTGCTTTTTCTTATGCCATGGATCAGGGAAGTACAGCTGCAGCCGATCGATACTGCCATCGGGAATACAATCTTCCAGTACATCCATCGCATCCGCCATATATACCCGCAGATTGCTTAACCCCTGCTGACTAGCGGTACTAATTAGCCTGCCAACACCGGGTGGATGCACTTCAATACCAATAAAGTTCTTATCCGGCTCATTCGCTGCCATTTGCAGCAGCGAATCTCCCATACCAAAACCGATCTCCAGCACCAGTGGAGCCTCGCGCCCAAACACCTCAGCGAGACTGATGGCACCGGCAAACAAGCTTAACCCCATAGACGGCCAGTATTTATCAAAAGCATTTTTTTGCCCAACAGTAATGCGCCCGGCACGGATCACAAAGCTGCGAATGGATTTGGGTTTAAATTCAGGCTTGATCAAAAAGCCTTCCTCGCCGCCCTCAAGGTCGGGAGTTAATTCGGGAAGCTCAGACATAAAGAAATTCAAACAATTAGAGAAGGAAATATCAGGATTCAGATTTCATTCGCCAGGCTGCCAACGCCAGCAAAAACCAACCCACAAGAAAACACAGCCCGCCAATCGGTGTAATTGGCCCCAACCAACGCGGGGCACCCAGCGCCAGCGCATAAAGGCTACCACTAAACATCAGGCTGCCCAGTATAAAGGCCCAGCCACCAGCTTTTAACCCCGAAGTTGCAGGTTTATGGATAAGTAACAAGGCGACCAGCAACAGCACCAATGCATGGTACATCTGGTACTGCACGCCGGTTTTCACTACATCAATCATTTCTGGTGCCAATACTTTTTTTAAACCATGTGCGGCAAATGCACCAATAACTACCGATAAAAATCCACTAACAGCGGCGATCAGAATAAAAATACGCGCCACAAGACTTTCCTCATTCTGGTAATTTGAAAATATCAGGGTAATAAAAAAGCCGCGCTAGGCGCGGCTTTTTTTAAAACCACCAAAAGCTTATCAGGCTTCCAACATCATGGTTTTTACCTTGTTCATGGCGTTTTTTTCCAGCTGGCGAATACGCTCCGCAGAAACACCATATTCAGCGGCAAGATCATGCAAAGTAGCCTTATCATCGTTCAACCAGCGACGCTGCAGGATAACGCGACTACGATCATCGAGTTTTTCCAAGGCTTTTTCCAAACCATTGACGTTTGATTCTTCCCAATTGGACTCTTCCAGACGCGCGGCCGGGTCGTAACGGTTGTCTTCCAGATAATGGGCAGGCGCTACATAGTTATCATCTTCGTCATCTTCACCGGCATCAAAACCAGCATCGTACGACGCCAGACGACCTTCCATTTCACGCACTTGCTTAACATCAACACCCAGATCTTGCGCTACCGCATGAGCCTCATCGTTGCTCAACCAGGCCAAACGCTTCTTAGCGCCACGCAGATTGAAGAACAATTTGCGCTGGGCTTTGGTAGTGGCAATTTTAACAATGCGCCAGTTTTTCAGGATAAATTCATGGATTTCGGCTTTGATCCAGTGCACCGCAAAGGACACCAGACGAACGCCTTTATCCGGGTCAAAGCGTTTAACCGCTTTCATCAGGCCGACGTTGCCTTCCTGCACGAGATCGCCAAGTGGCAAACCATAGCCGTTGTAAGAGCGGGCAATGTGAACCACAAAACGCAGGTGCGCCATCACGAGTTTACGTGCGGCATCAAGGTTGCCATTGTGGTGCAGATCACGCGCCAGTTGCTGCTCCTCTTCAACCGAGAGAATTGCAAAACTACTGACCGCTTGAACATAGGCATTCAGGTTTGCACCAGGGGCAAGGGTGCCTATGGGTTGCAGACTTGTGCTTGTGCTCATTTTAACCTCCAGTAACAATATGGCCCGAGTGTAACAGCTGCTTATTGGTTCCGCTAGCACCGAAAAAGTTCACTTAACGCGAATTTTGCACCTATTCACAGCTCGGGGATAACTTCCTTTTTAACGGGGCTGGATCAGATAAAGATGTCGCGCTACGGCAATCCATGCGCCCACTAACCCGGTGATACCCGCAATCAGAATTAATTGCAGGCTCTCGATAAAATCTAAAGCCTGTAAACGAAAACTGCTTTGATACAGATCAGCCAACTGTGTGACTGGCGCTGATAGCCACCAGAAACCTACCGCCAGCAAAATTGCCGCCAGAATCCCACCACCCACGCCATACCACAGACCGGTATAGAGGAAAGGGCGGCGGACATAGGCATCTGTTGCGCCAACCAGTTTGACCACCAGAATTTCATCGCGACGATTTTCAATTGCCATGCGAATGGTGTTGCCAATGACCAGCAATACCCCCAAGGCCAGCAGACCTGCGAGCGCGACCACAAAGCGCTCTGCAATAGTAATGAACTGGTGCAAGCGTTTGACCCAGAGCATGTCCAGGCGCACATCGGCTACCAGCGGATCGGCAATCAATGTCTGCTGAAGTGAATTGAGCACATCGGGCGCATTGCCGCCAATCTTGGGTTTGATCAGGATGACCGCTGGCAAAGGGTTTTCATCCAGGTGGTTAGCCAGTTCGCCCAAGCCAGAACCGCGCTTGAATTCGTCCAGGGCCTGCTCTGGTGATACATAAGTCGCCTGGGCAACATCCGGCCGCTGCGCCCAGTGAGCGCGTAAGTCCTGCGCTTGATTAGGGTTAGCATCTTTTTTGAGAAATACCGAAATCTGGCTGGAATCCTGCCAGGTTTGACCAACTTGCTGGACGTTGCCAAACACCACAAATAATGCTGCCGGCAAGGCAACGGCTATAGCAATTACCAGCCAGGTCATCAGGCTTTGCAGTGGCGTTTCCAGCAAGCGCAACAGACTTTCGATGGCGGAATTACTGTGATGAGCACTCCAGGCATCCAGCTTGTCACGCCAGGAGGTTTTGCTTTGCACAGCCCCTTGGGAGCGAGCAGTGGCTCGTGGTTCGGGTCGCGCTGGCTCACGCACTGCGCGCTCGCTGCGGTTCACTGTCGCCCCCATGCGGTTGGGGCGGCGTTCGGGTTTGGGTCTTTGCGGTTTCACCAGAGCACCCCGTCATGTACCAGCTTGCCCTGTACCAGCCCAAGCACACGTTTATTCATTCGCTTCAACAATTCCACATCGTGGGTAGCGATCATGACCGTGGTGCCGACTTCGTTGAACTGCCGGAACAAGGTCATGATTTCATTGGATAATTCCGGATCCAGGTTACCAGTTGGCTCATCCGCCAGAAGCAAGGTAGGTTTGTTAACTACCGCGCGGGCGATACCTACGCGCTGTTGCTCCCCACCAGAAAGCATGATGGGATTGCTGCGCTCTTTGTCGAGCAGATCCACTTTATCCAACGCTGCACGCACGCGCTTGCCAATTTCCTGATGCGGATAACCTGCTACTTGCAAAGGCAAGGCGACGTTATCGTAAACCGTACGATCAAACAGCAGCTGATGGTTCTGGAAAACTACACCGATATTGCGACGAAAATAGGGTAATTGGCTTTTGGGCATGCGCGCCAGATGATGACCATCGACAAATACACTGCCATGGGACGGCTGCTCCATCAACAGAATCATCTTCATCAGGGTGCTCTTGCCCGCTCCTGAGTGGCCGGTCAGGAACAGCATTTCGCCGGCCTCTACCTCAAAATCCACGCGCGCTAGGGCTTCGTAGCCAGTATCGTAGCGCTTGCTTACTGTTTCAAATCGAATCACAACCAATCCTGTGCGTTAATTTGCATCTGCCTGATTAAACAGGGCTTTGATAAAAGGTTCGGCAGCAAAGGGTTGCAGGTCTTCGATAGACTCACCCACCCCGATAAAGCGCACCGGCAAGCTGAACTTTTTGCTCAGTGCAAAAATCACCCCGCCTTTGGCGGTGCCATCCAGCTTGGTCAGAACCAACCCCGTAACGCCCGCGGCATCGCGGAACTGCTCAGCTTGATTGACCGCGTTCTGACCGGTACCCGCATCCAGTACCAACAAGACCTCATGGGGCGCTGAGACATCGAGCTTGGCCATCACGCGTTTCACCTTGGCCAGCTCTTCCATCAAGTGGTTCTTGTTGTGCAAGCGGCCAGCTGTATCGGCAATCACCACATCAATGCCGCGCGCCTTGGCGGCATTGAGCGCATCGTAAATTACCGACGCGGAATCGGCGCCCGTATGTTGGGCTATCACCGGCACATTGTTGCGCTCACCCCAGACTTGCAGTTGTTCGACCGCCGCCGCGCGGAAAGTATCCCCCGCTGCCAGCATGACTTTTTTACCTTCGTTTTGCAGACGCTTGGCCAATTTGCCAATAGTGGTGGTTTTACCTACACCATTCACACCTACCACCAGAATCACAAAGGGTGCCTTAGTGGTATCGACTACCAGGGGTTGCTCTACTGGTTGCAAGAGATCAGCCAGTTGTTCACGCAAGGCTTTATAGAGCGCATCGGCATCATTGAGTTGCTTGCGTGCCACCCGCGCGGTGAGGTTATCGATAATCTCGCTGGTCGCCTCCATTCCCACATCCGCAAGCAACAACTGGGTTTCCAACTCTTCAAACAATTCCTCATCGATAGTTTTACGACCAAGGAAGAGGTTGCCCAAGCCTTCGGCAAAATGGCTGGAGGTGCGGCTCAAGCCCTGCTTGATACGCGCGAAGAAGCCCAGTTTTGCCGGTGCGGCCTCTGCGGGAGCAGGCGTTTCAACAACCACTTCCGCACTGGCTTCCACCGGTTCCGGTTGGGGTTCAACGTGAACTTCGGAGGCTTCGGGCTGAGCTATCTCTTTTGCTTCAGAGGAAGTTTCAACAACCTTTTCGGCCTCTGGCTTGTCAGATTTTTTAAACAGATTGAAAAACATAAGCGTGATCTGGGGAGTGTCGGGGGAAGAATCCGGTTGGCCGGATCATTCCAGCCAGGGCAATAAAGGCGCTATCCTACCACTTATGTTTACTTGTGCGAGAGATGACCTTGTCCAGACCCGGTGCCAAAGCTACAAAATCCCCCGCAAATTCCACCAAAGGCAACAATCAGCTACGCATTATTGGCGGCAGTTGGCGCGGGCGAAAGCTGAGCTTTCCTGATGTGGATGGCTTGCGCCCTACCGGTGATCGCATCCGCGAGACCTTATTTAATTGGCTGGCGCCGGATATTCAGGGTGCACGCTGTCTGGATCTGTTTGCCGGATCAGGTGCTTTGGGGCTGGAGGCATTGTCGCGTGGAGCTGGTGAAAGCGTGTTGATAGAGAAACATCCAGCGGCCGCTCAATCGCTGGTCAAAAACCTGAGTTTGCTGAGTGCTACAAATGCTGTAGTGATCAACACCGATGCTGTTACTTATCTGGCAGAAAGAAACATCCCGATCCCTTTTGACGTAGTCTTTATCGACCCACCATTTCAATTAAATCTGTGGCAAAAAAGCATCGACTTGTTGGAATTGGGTAGTGTGCTGGCTGAGGGTTGTGTAATTTATGTTGAATCCGGGCTTGAGGACACTTATCAAACACCCGCAAATTGGACTCTGCACCGCGATAAAACAGCCGGTAATCTTCGTTACCGATTGTTTTATCGCGAATGAACTAAGAATTTACAGCGCCTGGATATTTACAAACTTACTATAAAAACCGTTTTTATCGAATGCAGCTATCTCAAAAACGTAGCTGCCGTTAGCGAGGCCGTTCAGAGTAAAACTGTTATCCCAAGGGCCAATGCCAGTTGATACATAGGTGTACTTGGTGTCGCCTGCGAGTTTGTAGCGAATCTCATAACCACCCAAATCCTCCGAATTCAATATCTCGCCATTGGCTCGAGCCGTAGGCGCTGCCCATTTGAAGTAGGCCTCTCCCGTTGTTATATCACTGGTGGTATTTGTAACCGTAGCGGCCGCACTGGAAGAGCTGCCAGCACTTGCAGCCGGTGCAGATGAGCTGGAGGAGCTGGAACTGGTAGTTACTACACTGGGAGCTGAGCTGGTCGAACTGGTTACTGCACCTGCCGAGCTGGATTGTGCAGAGGAGGATGTAGCTGTCGTTGGTTCAATTTTAAACCAGTTAATGTTAAAGCCGTAACTACCACGCGCCAGGGCGGTAATACCAAATTTGTGCGAGCCTGCTGTTAAAGTCACAGTTTTCTCAACATCAACCCACTTCTGGGCGCCGCCGGTCTTAGGTACAGACACTGTCGTGTATTGGGTACTACCATCCGCTTCATGAAACGCAAAACTACCTCCACCGGCCAGGCTCGCGACCCTGTAGGTAATCTTGTAGGTTCCAGTTGTTGGAATATCAACTACCGCATCGGTATAAGACAGCCAATCTTTCTCATGGAAATAGCCTACATTCAAACCACCACCGGTATCCGTAGTGGGCTCAGTTTGTATTCCGCTCATTTCCGAATAGTCTTCCGCCTGAATGGTGGCTGGCAAGGCGAGACCGCGCAATTCCACTTTAAACCAGTTGAGGTTGTAGCCAGCGCCGCGTGTAAGGGTAGTGATCCCCAAGCTATGTATACCCGCTTTCAAGCTCACTGTGCGCTCAACATCTATCCACTTTTGGGTACCCCCGGTATTGGGTATGTTTATTACGTCATATTGTGCACTTTTATCAGCTTCATGAAGCGCAAAGCTACCACCACCACCATTACTGGCAACGCGGTAGGTGACCTTATAATTTCCAGTTAAAGGCGCAACAAACTGGGTATCCGAATAAGACATCCAATCGCCTTCATGGAAATAGCCTACATTCAACCCGCCCCCTGTATCCTTGGTAGCCTCAGTTTGTACACCAAACATACTGGTATAACTTTCAGCCTGGATAGTAAGGGGTAAACTAGTAGTAGTACTGCTTTTACTGCTGCTGGAAGAGCTAGTCACCTGCGCTGCAGCACCAGTTCCCAAACTCATCAGTGGAGCAAACAAGGCCATCGCAAAAGTCATTCGACGCAATGACATTTGCCAACCCAGGCCGCGCTTCAATTGTTGATGATTGATGTAACCTAACTTAATTAATACTTCACCAATGGAAGTTACTTCCATGGCTGCTTTGTCATTAGGGTCTATATCTGCCCGTAAACGTTTTTGTTCGGCAATCGCAATCTTCAATTGACTAGTGCTGATCAACCCTTTTTCGACCAGAATGTCCCCTAAACGCGTTGCCTTGATATTCGTGGCCATCTGCTACCTCCAAAATACAATTACCGACCCTGAGCCATACTCAAATGAAAATGACGTCTCAATTGAGTCTAGTTCAGAGCTATCCAAGTTTGTGATCCAGTAATAGACCAAATTGTGCTTTAGAGTCTGCTGGTCAGCTCATTACGAATTTTGTACCATGCCGGCCCCACCGACCGGCACTCGATAACGGAGAACAACCATGCGTACAGTGGTCTACCCTGGCACTTTTGACCCAATTACCAATGGCCATATAGATTTGGTAGAGCGCGCCTGTCGACTGTTCGATAAGGTGATAGTGGCGGTAGCAGCCAGCAATCGCAAAAACCCGTTATTTACCCTGGAAGAGCGTGTGGCGCTGGCGGAAGAGACACTCGCGCACCTGCCCAACGTCACTGTGTGCGGTTTTGATATTTTGCTGGTGGAGTTTGTCCGCCAGCAAAACGCTCAGGCGGTGCTACGTGGCTTGCGCGCTGTATCCGACTTTGAATATGAATTTCAGTTAGCCAACATGAACCGGGCGCTGGCACCCAATATGGAAAGTATCTTCCTGACACCAGCGGAACACCTTTCTTATATTTCTTCGTCGATAGTGCGCGAAATTGCGCTCTTAGGTGGTGATGTCAGCAAGTTCGTTGCTGGCCCGGTAGAAGCAGCATTGCAACGCAAATTTGGCAAATAGCGACTCCTTTTAGCTATTGCTGCTATTTCTGGCAATCCACGCAGTAAACGGTGGTACGGTCATTCATGCGCACCTCTTTGAGCAATTTTTTGCAGCGCGTGCAAGCCTCACCACCGCGACCATAAACCAGTAGCTGCTGCTTGAAATAACCCGGCTTGCCATCTCCACCCACAAAATCACGCAGCGTTGTTCCGCCCTGATCGATGGAGCGTTGCAACACAAATTTGATATCCCGCACCAGGTCCTCACAATTTTTGCGCGTCAATGAGCCAGCCTTGCGGATAGGCTTGATAGCCGACATAAACAGCGACTCGTTAGCGTAGATATTCCCTACTCCCACCACGATTTTACTATCCATGATGAACTGCTTGATCGCCTGGCTACGCTTGCGCGTCCGTTCAAACAGATAATCTGCGGTGAATGAATCGGTCAACGGCTCCGGGCCCAGATCGGCTAGCAGTTTATGACCCTCCGGCTCACCTTCAATCCATAGCAAACAGCCAAAGCGACGCGGATCGCAGTAGCGCAAGGCCTGCCTGCCAAACACCAGATCGAAATGGTCATGAAATGATGGCGGCTCATCCGCTTTAACGATACGCAAGCTGCCTGACATCCCCAGATGAATCAGCGCATGACCCGAGCCGAAATCCAGCAACAGGTATTTACCGCGCCGCCACGCGCCCAACAGCTTTTTACCCGGTAACAAGCCGGCAAGATCGGCAGGAATTGGCCAGCGCAGACTCGCCTGGCGGATGACAATCTCCGTCACTTTGTGACCGAGAATATGGGGACTAATACCACGCAGGGTCGTTTCAACTTCAGGTAACTCAGGCATAACTTATCCACAACAGATGCAAAACAAGAAAAAGTTTAACCAAACAGTCGCAAATTTGGCGTTGAAAATAACAAAACGTCATCTACAATAAAAATGTGAATCAAATCACAAATAAAACAGGATTTGTTTCGCATTTTTGAGCAAATTGGCCTGCAATTTGCGAAGGCCAAGATGCCAGTTCAGGCGCCATCCCAGAGGTAACGGGCCAACGCCACAGGAACACATATCCTACTGGTTACCCTATCAACTGTTTGCCTCTGGAGTTTTTAATGAAAAACCTGATGCGGTCGCTGCTTTTACCTTTGC
>JAGKWY010000229.1 GCA_021151625.1 Gammaproteobacteria bacterium
CAGGCCTGGCAGAACGAATTCGCCAATACCTTTCTTCTTAATGTGACCTTCGATCACATTGCTCAATTCGTCCAGAACTGCTTGTACCTGCTTTTTGCTCAGCTCAGTAGCATCAGCAATTTGTTGGAGCATCTGGGTTTTGTTTTGACGTTCAGCAATTGGCTTAACAGCCGCTGGAGCCGCTTTTACAGCGGGAGCTTTCTTGGCTGCGGCTTTAGGTGCAGCAGCTTTAGGTGCAGCAACTTTTTTGGCGGCAGCTTTAGGAGCTGCTTTGGCAGCAGGGGCTTTTTTAGCAGCAGCTTTTGGAGCAGCAGGTTTTTTGGCAGCCATAATGGATTCCTTGTGATTCTGAATGTTGATTAAGGTTATCTTTTAAACAAAGACTCTCGTGTAAAACATTTATCTCGCCTGGATGCTATTTAGGTGTACATAACCAGCATCCGCGTAACCAGTAAAGCATAGTATCCGTTCTACTGATCCGCATTCGAAAACCCCTGTATTTACAGGCTTAAACAGCACTAAATACGGATTGACGCTATATATATAGGATAAAAATCGAATCGCGCAATGGCTTTATTTCGCGTGCAGCATTGCTGTTAAAAAAGCCGCGGTAAACACTATCGTCGTTTTTATAAAGCAGTTTATCGGTATCTCCCAGTATGAATGCCATGTCTTTATTATTCGGTTCAACGATCATTTTACGCACAAGTATTTTTGATGAGAGGCGCTGTGCAAGGCGAATAAGTGGGTGGCCGGATTCAATAGCAGGTTTGGTGTCTTTGATCAGGATTTGAATCTGGGTGTGGCGACTGGAACGGGAAAATATAGATAGAGCTTCAGCAAACTCGTTGGTACCGTAGATTAAATCATCCAGGTCGTTTGTTAATACAGCCAGAGTGCGGCGGTTGTGCTGTACCAATTCAAGTGAGTAATGGCGAAAATCCTCCAGTCCATCCAATAGCCATAAGTCTTTGCTGACGCTGCTCTGTTCCGCCATGGGTTACTCCGCTGCTTGCCAATACATGGTGATATGGGGGATTCCTGCATCCATAAATACATTGCCCTGTGCGATAAAGCCCAAGCGTTCATAAAACGCCTGACGATCAGTTTGCGCGTGCAGATAAATTGGATGCGTTGCCTGGGCTCTGCAAAAACGCAAAATAAATTCCATCAGCGCATGACCGATACCCTGTGCGCGATAAGGCTTTAATACCGCTACACGCCCAATATGAAAGTGCTGAATTCCTTTGTGCATATCAATAAGTAACCTGGCACAACCAATGGGCAGGTTGTTTTGTTGTGCAAGGAAATGGACTGCAGTTTCATCAAGCCCGTCCCACTCATCTGCAACAGGGACTTGCTGCTCTTCAATAAAGACCTGAAAGCGAATTTGCGCAAGTATTTGCGAATGGGTTTGCCAATTGGTGGCTATTATTGAATGCATATGGCTTCCCTGATTGTTAGATGGTTTAACTGATTGTTAGAGGGTTTAACTGATTGAAGGTTAATGCGTAAATTGGAGGCCAATAAATAAATTAGCGCTCAATAAGTAAAAAGGGCAGTGCTGCCCTTTTTAACCTGTTACTGAGTAATCCCGCCGCAATCAGCTATTCATCAACTAATAGGGTTTCCAGATTGATCAATTGCGTAATTGCTGCCCGGTCAACAGGATCTTGCACAAGTGCTTTTAATTCCCGCCAATTAATTTCCACTTCCTTACACACTAATTCTGCCAGTTCGCGCGAGCAGCATATGGCTTCGCCATCAGCAAATAGCATTGTGCCTTTCTCATCACTATGGAATGCAAGGCGGGCAGAGGGGTGACGCCAGAGCAATTCACCATCGGCCAGTGCAGATTGCCACTCATCGGCATCTATATCCAGCGGCTCTTCCTGAGTTTGCTCCAGGTACTTGCGCTCGGTCATAAATTTGCCGAACCAGAAGGCAATTTTTTCCGGAGTGAGGTGCTGCAAAACAATGCTGCGAACCTGTTCGATGGCTTTTGCACTAATTTCACCGGGGTTCTCTTGCAAGGTTAAATCAGGGTCTGCATAACGCAAATCGTCTTCAACGGATAACGCAATTTCCTGTCCGATTTCAGAAATAATATCGGCGTGGCTGGGTGCACGGAAACCGATAGAGTAGGTCATGCAGTCATCGCCCTGAGCATTGCCCCAGTGAGCAATACCGGGCGGGATATACAGCATATCGCCAGGTTCAAGCACCCATTCATCGGTGGTGTGGAATTCACTCAGGATTTTTAAGCGAGTATCTTCAACACGTGGTGAATTGCTATCGCACATCTGCCCGATTTTCCAATGGCGTTTGCCCAGGCCTTGTAGCAAAAATACATCGTAGTAATCAAAGTGTGGGCCCACGCCACCTTTATCGGGGGCGTAGCTAATCATCAAATCATCCAGTCGC
>JAGKWY010000230.1 GCA_021151625.1 Gammaproteobacteria bacterium
CTGGATAAACACCGTATCCCGCATCCGGTGATTGTCACTGAGTCCGGCCGTGCCACAGTCGCGCACACCTCGATTTTGTTATTCAATATTCTCGATGTAACCAACTTTGAGCCTACTGCCTTGCCCGCGGATTTGCCGCAGGGTTGCCATGAGATGATTCATAATTTGTGGCTCTCGCTAGCGAGCATTCACCTAACGAATCTGCAAGAGTCATACAATGATGTAATGTACTATCGCGATAAAATTCGTGACTTTTTTCACTCGGGTGATATCAGTTTGCGTCATCGTGTATTGGCAGAAAATATTTATCTGGCGGCGCTGCAAAAAATTGCATCACTCTTGCCGCAAATGAAGCGTATTCCTGCAGAGCTGGAAAGTTTGCCGCAGTTGTTGGCGGATATTTATTACGGCAATTTCAGCGTGTTTCAATCGCTGCCAGATTCCTGGGCAATTGGGCAGGTGTTTCCGGTGATGCCGATCCATCGTCTGGATGAAGAGCCGAGCCGCCATGCGATTATTGCGGATCTCACCTGTGACTGCGATGGAAAGCTGCAAAAATTTGCCAGCCCGGAAGGTGAGTCGTCCACGATTGCGTTGCATCCAATAAAGGTGGGCGAGGAATATTACCTGGGCGTTTTTCTGGTGGGTGCTTATCAGGAAACCCTGGGCGATTTGCACAATCTCTTTGGTGATACCAACGTAGCAAGCGTGCGTATTAATGCAGATGCCAGTATCGATTTCGTTCACGAAATTCATGGCGACAGTATTGCTGATGTGCTGAGTTACGTGGAGTACGAGCCTAATAGTTTGTACCAGCAATTTCGTCAAACGGCGGAGCAGGCGGTACGTGACGGTATTATCAATGTGGCTGATCGCCAGCAAATGTTAGCCGCTTATTCGGAAGGTTTGCGCGGCTATACCTATTTTGAGAAATAATATTTTTTAAACCAAATTTAACCGGGCAGCAGCATTGCTGCCCGGTAGCTTTTATTTTTTTGAAAAATGATAGGCTTAGTGTTGGAGTAAATAGTTGTGGCAAAAGTGTTAATCATTGGTGCGGGTGGAGTAGGTGGAGTGGTGGTACATAAGTGTGCACAGTTGCCGGAAGTTTTTACTGAGATTGTCCTGGCAAGTCGCACTGAGTCCAAGTGTAAAGCGATTGCCGCTCAATTGAATCGTCCCATTAAAACTGCACAAGTGGATGCTGATAATGTGCCCGAGTTGGTTGCACTGATTAATGCTGAAAAGCCGGATCTGGTAATTAATGTCGCCTTGCCATATCAAGACCTTACTATTATGGATGCCTGTTTGGAAATGGGTGTGGACTATCTGGATACGGCCAATTACGAACCGCTGGATACCGCAAAATTTGAATATTCCTGGCAATGGGCTTATCAGGATAAATTTAAAAAGGCTGGCATCACTGCATTGTTAGGCTCAGGTTTTGACCCGGGTGTGACCAATGTCTATACCGCCTATTTGAAAAAGCATTACTTCGATGAAATTCATTATCTGGATATTATCGATTGCAATGCAGGTGATCACGGTTTGCCCTTTGCTACCAACTTTAATCCGGAAATTAATATTCGCGAAGTGACTGCGAATGGTCGCTATTGGGAAAATGGTGGTTGGGTAGAAACACCACCTTTATCGGTAAATCAATTGTTTGATTTCCCAGCAGAGATTGGCCCCAGGAAAATTTATATGATGTATCACGAAGAGTTGGAATCACTGGTGAAACATTTTCCAGAAATTAAGCGTGCCCGTTTCTGGATGACCTTTTCCGATAATTATTTAAAGCATTTGGAAGTGTTGGGTAATGTGGGCATGACCGGTATTGAGCCAATCATGTTTGAAGGTCGTGAAATTGTGCCGTTGCAATTTTTGAAAGCCTTGTTGCCTGATCCGGCCAGCCTTGGTCCTTTAACCAAGGGGAAAACCTGCATCGGATGTTTGGTGCAGGGCGTAAAAGATGGTCAACCAAAAGCGATGTTTGTGTATAACGTATGTGATCATCAGGAATGCTACCGCGAAGTGAAATCGCAAGCGATTTCTTATACTACTGGTGTGCCGGCGATGATCGGGGCAAAAATGATTTTAGAAGGAAAATGGAA
>JAGKWY010000231.1 GCA_021151625.1 Gammaproteobacteria bacterium
CGCGGTAAGACTGTTGAAGATATTCTGAACTAATCGATTAGTTCGATTATTAGATGGCGGAATTCACCATGTCTAAGAAAATGATTAAAGTGACCCAGATCAAGAGCACTGCTCACCGTCTGGCGAACCATAAAGCTTGCGTACGCGGCTTGGGTTTACGTCGCATCGGTCACTCTGTGGAAGTTGAAGATACTCCTTCAGTTCGCGGCATGATCAATGTTGTCAACTATCTGGTTAAGGTAGAAGGGGAATAAGATGCGTCTGAATACTCTTAGTCCGGCACCTGGTCGCGTGCATGCCAAAAAGCGTGTAGGCCGTGGTATCGGTAGCGGCTTTGGTAAAACCGCAGGTCGCGGTCATAAAGGTTTGAAATCTCGCTCAGGAGGTTCAGTAAGACCAGGTTTCGAAGGTGGTCAAATGCCTTTGCAAATCCGCTTACCTAAATACGGTTTTACTTCCCGTATCGGTATGGTTACTGCTGAAATTCGTTTGTCAGAATTGAATGCTGTAGAAGGTTCAGTTGTTGATATCGAAACACTGAAGCAAGCAGGTTTGATCAGTTCCGTTATCAAGCGTGCGAAAATCTTCGCTTCTGGTGAAGTGAAGAAAGCTGTCACTGTGAAAGGCCTGGCGGTAACTAAAGGTGCTAAAGCAGCGATCGAAGCCGCTGGCGGAAAAGTAGAAGAGTAACGAGGCGCGAATGGCAACTTCAGGTAATCTGCCATTAGCAAATCAAAGAGGCTTGGGCGAGCTTTGGGCTCGTCTACGCTTTTTGTTTCTGGCAATCGTGATTTATCGTATTGGTACTCACATACCAGTGCCAGGTTTAGATCCAGAGCGTATTGCAAATCTGTTTAATCAAAATCAGGGAACTATCTTGGGCATGTTCAACATGTTCTCAGGTGGTGCTTTGGAGCGGATGAGTATTCTGGCTTTGGGTATCATGCCTTACATCTCTGCATCGATTATTATGCAGTTGCTTACGGCAGTTACTCCTTCTCTGGAACAATTGAAAAAGGAAGGTGATGCTGGTCGTCGCAAGATCAATCAGTACACTCGCTACTTCACTGTAGTGCTGGCAACAGTTCAAGCGTTGGCAATGGCGGTGAGTTTTTCAGCCTATGCATTTGGCGGAGAGCCCAGTTTTTCTTACTATTTTATCGCAGTGGTGTCTTTGGTGACCGGAGCTGTGTTTATGATGTGGTTAGGAGAGCAGGTAACTGAGCGAGGTATTGGTAACGGTATTTCCATGCTTATTTTTGCTGGTATCGTTGCAGGTATGCCGAGTGCTATTGGTCAGGCCTTTGAAAGTGCGAGACAAGGCGACTTGCATATTATTGCGTTATTGATTGTCAGTCTTCTCGCAATTGCAGTAATTTGGGTGGTGGTTCGTATCGAACGCGGTCAGCGTCGCATTACGGTTAACTATGCCAAGCGTCAGCAAGGCCGTCAGGGATATGCAGCGCAAAGCAGTCATCTTCCATTGAAAATTAATATGTCAGGGGTAATTCCTGCCATCTTTGCCAGTAGTATCTTGCTTTTTCCTGCATCAATTGCGCAGTGGTTTGGTCAAGGTGGTGAAGGTGTTGTAAACGAGTTTTTACAGGAGTTGGCACTGGCAATTGGCCCAGGACAACCTCTGTATATCATCTTGTTTGCAGGTCTTATTACTTTTTTCTGTTTCTTCTACACGGCTTTGATGTTCAACCCGAAAGAAGTAGCAGATAACCTGAAGAAGTCTGGTGCTTACATTCCTGGTATTCGTCCAGGAGAGCATTCAGCAAAGTATATTGATAGTGTATTAACTCGCTTGACCGTGGTTGGCGCTATCTACATGTCAGCTGTTTGTTTGTTGCCAGAGTTTCTTGTAGTGGCTACTGGTGTGCCATTTTATCTGGGTGGAACCTCTCTGCTAATTGTTGTTGTAGTGGTGATGGATTTTATGTCTCAGGTTCAAGCGCACTTGATGTCCCATCAGTATGAGTCACTGATGAAGAAATCAAATTTAAAAGGATATGGCAGCGGTAACGCTCGCTAATCCAAGTTATTGAGGTTGAATCATGAAAGTTCGTGCTTCTGTTAAAAAGATTTGTCGCAATTGTAAAATGGTTCG
>JAGKWY010000132.1 GCA_021151625.1 Gammaproteobacteria bacterium
GCTTGGTTTCAGTACGGGAAATACTCGGAATAATTTTATCTAACCAACTCATGGTTGCATCTCTGTATTTTGTTTCAAGTTAGTTGACTGTTCAGATCAGTAAGAACAACCAAGGTGAAAATTTTTTAAAGTGTATCAATCGCTTTGCGAATACCACTGATGATGTCACCAACAGATGCCGCAATTTCTTCCACTTTTTTGTCCGCTTGGGAACCCATCTTATCTACCAGCACACTGCCTACGACCACACCGTCAGCTAGCACGGCAATGGCTTTCGCAGTTTCAGGATCTTTAATACCAAAACCCACGCACACTGGCAAATCAGTTAACTCACCAAACTCTGCCAATTTTGTTTTAACAGCAGCGACATCCAGATGGCCTGCACCAGTCACACCTTTTAGCGATACGTAGTAGAGGAAACCTGATGCGTGCGCCGCAATTTTTTTGGCGCGTTCCACTGTAGTCGTTGGTGCAAGCAGAAAAATGTTATCCAGACCGTTTGCATCCAAGGCCGCTTTAAGCACAGAAACTTCTTCCGGCGGCAAGTCAACAGTTAACAAACCATCGACACCTGCTTCAGCTGCTGCTTTAGCAAATTCTACATAACCAAAACGCTCAACCGGGTTGGCATAGCCCATTAACACAATGGGTGTAGTGTTATTGGTTGCACGAAATTGTTTAACAACTTCAAGCGTACTTTTTAAACTGGTGCCATGCTCAAGCGCACGCTCGTGACCTTTTTGAATGACAGGTCCCTCGGCCATAGGATCAGAAAAAGGCACACCCAGCTCAATAACATCAACACCCTGCTCTACCATTGCATGCAAAGTTGGCAGAGTTGCTTGCGGAAACGGATCACCATTCACCACATAGGCCACAAGAATTTTTTTGCCGGAGGCTTTAGCCTGATTCAAACGCTGGGAAATACGACTCATCGATAATTCCTGAAATTGCTGTCAGTAATGTGACATTGAAATAAAATTTGGCTTTTATTAGACCGCGATTAAACGGTAATTCCGTCTATACCTGCCACAGTCAAAATATCTTTATCGCCGCGACCGGAAAGGTTGGCAATAATGATTTGATCTTTGCTCATGGTTGGAGCCAGTTTTTCCACATAGGCCAACGCATGGCTGGACTCCAGCGCCGGCATAATACCTTCCGTTTTGGTAATTTTTCGGAATGCTGCCAATGCCTCATCGTCATTGATCGCAACATAATTTACGCGGCCAATATCTTTTAACCAGGAGTGCTCAGGGCCAACACCGGGATAATCCAAACCAGCAGAAACAGAATGGGTTTCAATAATCTGGCCGTTTTCATCTTCCATCAAATAGGTGCGGTTACCGTGTAACACACCGGGAATTCCTTTATTTAACGGCGCTGCGTGTTTGCCAGTTTCAATGCCCAAACCACCCGCTTCAACACCATACATTTTCACTGACTCATCGGTGAGGAATGGATGAAACAAGCCTATCGCATTAGAACCACCGCCTACGCAGGCAACCAGGGCATCCGGTAAGCGACCAGCCTGCTCAAGGCACTGGCGCCGCGCTTCGCGACCAATTACAGCCTGGAAATCACGCACTAATTGCGGATAAGGGTGCGGGCCAGCCACGGTGCCTATGATGTAGAAGGTATCATCGACGTTAGTAGCCCAATCGCGCATGGCTTCGTTCATCGCATCCTTCAAGGTGCGCGAGCCCGAGGTTACCGGGAAGACTTCCGCTCCCAAAAGCTTCATGCGGTATACGTTCAGCGCCTGGCGTTTAACATCTTCTGCGCCCATGTAAACACGGCATTTCAAGCCAAGGCGTGCCGCTACAGTAGCAGTAGCAACACCATGCTGACCTGCGCCAGTTTCGGCAATTACGCGGGATTTGCCAGTAAATTTAGCAAGCAGCGCCTGGCCAATAGTGTTATTTACCTTGTGAGCGCCAGTGTGATTCAAATCTTCACGCTTCAGGTAAATTTGCGCACCGCCAAGCTCGCGACTCCAACGCTCGGCAAAGTACAACGGAGATGGGCGACCAACATAATGGGCCAGATCCTTATCAAACTCTGCCTGAAAACCAGGGTCATCTTTCAAGCTCGAATAAATAGCCTGGAGTTCGTCGAGCGCGTAAATCAATGTCTCGGACACAAAACGGCCACCGTATGGGCCAAAATGACCTTCCGCATTGGGGAAGGCGCTGTAATCAATAGACTGACTCACCGTTAAATCACCTGTAGTAAGCCGACTGCACTGCTAAACAAGGGCAGATCGGGCATTATTAATAAAAGATTTAATTTGATTGTGATCTTTTTTTCCGGGCGCTGATTCTACACCACCACTCACATCAACCCCATAGACTCCGGTCGCCCGAATAGCCTCTGCAACATTTTCAGGCGTTAAACCGCCAGCCAGAACAATAGGTACTTTTGAGTCGCGGGGAACTCTAGCCCAATCGAAGGTTTCACCAGTACCACCAGGAACCCCCGGACGGTAGGCATCCAGCAAAAAACCTGACGCGTTGGGGTGGGAAACCATAACAGCCACCACATCCAAATCTGGTCGCATACGAATCGCTTTAATATAAGGACGCTGGAAACTTTCACAAAAAGCGGCGGTTTCATCACCGTGAAACTGCAACAACTGGATAGGAACTTTCGAGACTACAGCCCCCACCAGAGATGCAGGAGGATTTACAAACAACGCAGTAACACTAATGAATGGCCCCGCAGCGTAAGCAATTTCTCTGGCCTGCTCAAGGTCAACAGCGCGCGGGCTGGCTTCGTAAAAAACCAACCCCAAGGCATGCGCACCTGCAGCAACGACCGCTTGTGCATCCTCGATATTGGTAATACCACAAATTTTGACTCTTGTGCCGGACACGCTGAAATGCTCCCGTCAGCCTTATAAACACAAAAAGCGGCCTTATCAAATGGGTCGCTTTTTAAAATCAGGCGGGATATTAACAGACTTCATTGCGAAAAACCGCAAAAAGGCTGAGCACAAAATACGACCAACTAAAGCCCTGATGAAAACCCACCCAAGGGCTCAGGAAAATACAAAGGCCCCGGCAAACAGGTGGGCAAACCAAATGCTTGCGGATAATCTACACCCACAAGGTACAAACCAAAGGGTTTTGCTGTAGTGCCACCCGCGCTGCGATCACGCGCCATCAACACCTCCCCAACCCATTCTGGTGATTTATCACCCGCACCAACCGCCAGAAGCACACCAACAATATTGCGCACCATATGATGAAGAAATGCATTGGCCTGCACCTCCAACACAATCAACTCACCACGCCTGATCAAATGCAGATATTCGATTTTCCTTACCGGGCTTTTTGCCTGACACTGGGTGGCACGAAAAGACGTGAAATCATGCTGCCCGACAAGATGAGCTGCCGCTTTCCGCATAAGAGAGATATCCAAAGGTCGCGGTGACCAGGTCACCTGATCATGCAGCAAGGCAGAAGGAGTTTTTGCATCACTCAGCAAATATCGATATGTGCGATTAAGCGCACTGAAACGTGCATGAAATTGCGGTGTCACTTCTTTTGCCCAGCGAATACTGACCGCATCTGGCAAATGGGGACGTGTACCGCGCAACCACGCCTTTTCCGGTCGTACAGCCAGGGTATCAAAATGAATAACCTGATTAGTGGCATGCACTCCTGCATCGGTCCTGCCAGCACAGACTAAAGTAATCTCTTCATCTGCAACTTTAGACAGTGCTTTTTCAAGTGCCTGCTGAACAGTTTTGACACCGTTGGGCTGTACCTGAAACCCGTGAAAATCAGCCCCTTTGTATTCAATTCCCAACGCAATTCTATGCATGGCGTCAGGCCACAAGGTATCAGCAACAATTTCGCCATTACGTGCATACGGCTTAGACGTCGGGATATAGTTTTCACTCATGTGTTGTAATCATCAAATAAATAATTGGACACAAAATAAAAAAGCCTTGCACCAGAGATGCAAGGCTTTGACAAACATAATAACGATTAGACGATTCGACCGAGCAATTCATTTGCCTCATTGCGCTGTTGGTCATTACCCTCATTGATCACTTCAGAGAGAATGTCTTTCGCACCCTCGGTATCACCCATATCAATATAAGCGCGAGCAAGATCAAGCTTGGTAGCTGCTTCATCAGCATCAGCAAGGAAATCCAGTTCCGAGTCCATATCATCATCAGAGAGATCAGCAAGTGCAGCTTCGTCACTAGTAAACTCATTTAAATCCAGGTCATCTGATTCACCTGAGAACTCAGACAACGCTTGAGAAAACAAATCTTCATCATGATGTTCTTCTGCTGGCGACTCAATTTCAGTCAACCCTTCGACATCAAACGACTCCGAAACAGCAACTGCATTAGAAGATGCAGGAATCTCATCATCCAGCTCTAAATCAACAGCTGCTTCAGGCAAAGCATTCCCCGCATCTAAAGCAGGTTCATCAAATGCCGCATCCAAATCCGCGAGAGACTCATCAGACTCGAACCCAGCCACATCAAACTCAGACAATTCAAGCTCGTTAGCAACAGAGGACGTATCAGTCAAATTCTCAGCTAAATCCGATGACTCACCTTCCACAGTTTCGTTTGCCAACACGAAATCGGTATCAACTGAGAAATCAGCTTCGAGCTCACCTTCAAAAGCAGCTTCATCCTCAAGTTCAAAATTTATAGCAGCATCATTTGAATCCAGATCATCGGTAAGAGTCAGATTTGAGGGCGACAGATCATCAAGCTGCATATCCTCATCAAGATCCAACTCAAAATCATCCTGATCTTTAGTAATTTCCTGAGCAGCAAATTCAGAAATACTCGCACTCTTCGACTCTAGCGCTTCATCATCAAAGTCCACATCCAGACTTTCCATCTCATGGTCCAGCGCAGCCAGATCAATATCATCGACATTCATGTCAAGATTAAAGTCATCGGCCGGAACATCCAGAGACTCAGTGTTTGCATCACCAGCAACCAAAGGCTGCTCATCCTCTAATGACTCTTCGTCACTAGCAAGAAGATCATCGTCTAGCGCCAAATCCTCATCAAGAGCCAGATCACCGTCAAGCGCAAGATCTTCATCCAAATCAAAGTTGAACCCATCCTCGATAGATTCAGCAGCAGCGCCTACATCTTCCGGCAGCTCATTTTCAGCCAATCCATCCAGAGCAAGCGACAACTCAGACAAATCATCTGCATCCTTCGCAGTTGAGGATGCATCATCGAGCTCCAGTGAGAAATCATCGGCTAAATCAATCGAAGCCTCTTTTGGCTCTTCATCATCCAAATCCAGCTTGAAATCAAAGTCACCTGACTCATAAGCACCTGGCTCTGTTTGATGTTCCGTCGCTGATACAGACAAATCATCATCCAACGAAAAATCATCCAGAGAAAAGTTATCTGCTGACCCACCCACAGCCGTAACGCCCGGGTCAAACTCACCAGCACCAGAAATACCAGCACGCAATTCAGAAGCCCTGGACAACAAAGCAGCACCGGCAATTGGCAATAGCGCTGCATATTGCTTGTCAAATCCTCCAGCATTTTGCTGCTGCGCATAAACCTCCAACAGCTTCATGCGAATATCCGCTGAGTCTGGATCTTTCTTCAGCGCATTCAGCAACATTTCCTCGGCCTGATCCAACTTGCCATAAGCAATGTAAATATCTGCTTCACCAACAACATCACCAGTTTCAGCAACTGCCGACGCAGACTGCTCTTCATCAAACAAAGAGGTCTCATCAATTTCATGGAAGTTATCAGGCGCCTCTACCGACTCTTCCATATCGCCAGGAGTATCGTCCATTGCAAATACATCGTCCTGCTCAAGCGCTTGTTGCTCTTCCGCCTGCTGCTTGCGACGGCGATATACAAAATAACCCGCACCCGCCAGCCCTAAAACACCCAACCCAACCCAAGGGGCATTCTCAATTGCCTTGTCCACCAGAGAGGGAGCAGGTGCCGGAGGAACTGTCACCTTAGGCTTGACCGGTTTCGGAGGAACAACTGCCGGAGCACTGGAAGCCACAGCACTTGCAACTGCAGCAGATTCAGCGGGAACGGGCGGCTCCTGCGCGATGGGCTCTTGCACAGGAGCACTAACAGTTTCAGCCGGAGCAGCTTTTTGCGCAGATGCATCTGCTGGCTTTTGCTCTGCAGCAACTTGAAGCGCGCGCAACTTTTCATTGCTCACATCAACCAGGCGCTGCATGGTTTCGATTTGCGATTCCAAGTCCTTAACACGAGAACTTAACTCAGTGTTTTCAGCTTTGGATTTATCTAACTCTTCCAGGGTTGTTGCCAATTCTGATTCGAGTGCTTTACCAGATCCATCATTTGCACCGCTACCTTGCCCACTTCCACTACCTGAAGAAGGTGCAGCCAACTTTACTCGCCCACTGACTTCTGTTGACTCAGTGCGCGCAGCACTAGCACGACGCGATGCATTAATCTGCGCCCCCAAGGCAGAATCACCACTTGCCGCAGCAAACTGACTTACCGCCTCAGACTTACCCAGTGATTTCATCTCCTCCGCATCAGGCACACGCAGTACCTGACCACGACGCAAGCGGTTGATATTGCCACTAATAAAAGCTTCAGGATTTGCCTTATACAAGGCCATCATACTTTGATGCACAGAAACGCTGGAATCAGGGCGAGCACGAAGTGCTATTTCCCACAATGTATCGTTACCACGCACTTCATATTCTTTGCCGCTCAGCGCCGGCTTACGACTCACAGCACCCGAACCAGATGACGTTCTGGTTGTGGCTGGCTGACTAGTCGGAGCCTCAGTGGTTGCAGCTGGACGGCTTGCAGTCTTTGGGGCAGTAGTTGTCGCGGATTGCACTGCGCGAGCCGCACCGTCTTCTTCAAAAGTGGGCAAATCCATTAAAAGTGTGTATTCACGCAACAAGCGACCAGCAGTCCAACGCGCCTCAATCAGGAAATTCAGGTAAGGCTCGCGTACAGGGTTGCGCGAAGTGATTAACACCTTGGGACCATCAGGTGATTCGAGGTCTACCGCGAATTGAAATTCAGTATAGAAAAATAAACGATCAACACCATTGCGTTCAAAATCCGCAGGTGATGCCAAGGTAACCAGGATCTGCTCTGCAGTGAGATCACGCGTATCAAGCAACTTCACCTCTGCCTCAAGGGGCTGGTTCAGCGTTGACTTGAGCTTAACCTCACCTAACCCCAAGGCACTCACGTGGGATGAGAGCGCCAGAGACGCTAGACCACAGGCTAAAACCAACTGACGAAGACGCATAGCGCTATCCTTTTATTATTCCACGGCTGAATTGCAATGATTAGCCAGACATTTTAGTTGATATACACAGCATTCATTGTAGAAGCTTGCTGCGCTCTAGAGGCTAAAAACCTCGAATAAATATTCAGTATCGCTCGTAAGTATTCATTATAAATAGGTTTTTATCAATACTCGGGCTCTTGACAAAGCTGTCATAAACCCGCTTTTTTGAGCCTTTCACAAACTGTATTCGCAAAAATGTGAAAAAAGCCTGACATTTAAATCCTTATTTATTACCAAAATGGTTATATAAAGCAAAAACCCCGGGTTTTAGGCCCGGGGTTTTTTAGTCTTTCCAGATAAGAATGAGTACTTATTTCGACTCTTTCAGGATGCGCAACATGCGACGGAGTGGCTCAGCAGCCCCCCACAATAACTGATCACCAATCACGAAGGCAGATACGTACTCTGGCCCCATATTAAGTTTGCGCACTCGCCCAACACCAATTTTCAGGCCGCCGGTGATAGAAGCTGGTGTCAACTCTTGCTCAGTAATACCGCGATCGTTAGGTACAAATTTCACCCAGTCATTACCCGACTTAATGATTGACTCAATTTCTTCCAATGGCAGATCTTTCTTGAGTTTGACTGTTAATGCCAGGCTATGACAGCGCATAGCACCAATGCGCACACACAAGCCATCTACCGGGATAACCTTGTCTGTACCTAAAATTTTGTTAACTTCAGCCTGACCTTTCCATTCTTCTTTGGATTGACCATTATCCAATTGCTTGTCGATCCAGGGAATCAAACCACCCGCCAAAGGAGCCGGGAAAAACTCGCGCGGCACATCATTACGAATGGTGTTCGCTACTTTACGATCTATATCCAAAATAGCAGACGCAGGGGTCGCCAGCTCATCAGCAACAGCACTATGAATTACACCCATGCCTTTCAACAATTCGCGCATATGGTTAGCACCGCCACCCGATGCAGCCTGATAGGTCATAGAGCTAACCCAATCCACCAAGCCAGCATGGAATAGACCGCCCATCCCCATCAACATAATGGAGTTGGTACAGTTACCACCGATGAAATTTTTTACACCTTTCTGCAAAGCAGCATCAATAACACCGCGGTTAACCGGGTCAAGGATAATGACCGCATCCTCCTCCATACGCAGACTGGAAGCCGCATCAATCCAGTAGCCATTCCAACCGGAAGAACGCAGTTTCGGGAAAATTTCGTTGGTGTAATCACCTCCCTGACAGGTAATAATCACATCCAGTTGCTTCAAATCATCAACAGAATACGCATCTTTCAATGCAGGTAAGCCAGCCGCTACTGCTGGCGCAGCACCGCCTACATTAGAGGTGGTAAAAAATACTGGCTGGATATCAGCAAAATCATTTTCTGATTGCATACGCTCCATCAATACGGAGCCCACCATACCGCGCCAACCTACAAAACCTACTTTCATCTCAGTCTCTCTTTAAGTAATACATACCTCGGCCATCTTTATCCAGCGATGCCGACGGCAACATACCGATGGAGCCAGTCAACATAGCTGCCGCATCGGACAAAATATCACCAAACATGTTACCAGTCACCAACACATCAAATTGTTTCGGTGCACGCACCAACTGCATAGCCGCATTATCCACGTACATATGCGACAACTCTACATCCGGATACTCTTTATGCAGGGTGTCCATCACTTCACGCCAGAGCATGGTTGCCTCCAGTACGTTCGCCTTGTCGACTGAACACACCTTGCCATTACGCTTGCGCGCCATTTCAAACGCAGTGCGACCGATACGGATTATCTCACTCTCGGAATATTTGTAGGTGTTGTAACCTTCACGCTCGCCATTTTCCAATACGCGAATACCGCGCGGCTCACCAAAATAAATACCGCCCGCTAGCTCGCGCACGATCAAAATATCCAAACCGGAAACCACTTCCGGTTTCAGCGAAGACGCATCAACCAATTGCGGATACAACAACGCCGGACGCAAGTTTGCGTACAAACCCAATTGTGAGCGAATTTTCAGCAGGCCTTTTTCCGGGCGAATTGAGCGATCCAGCTTATCCCACTTGGGACCGCCTACTGCACCCAATAAAATCGCATCAGCCTTGCGCGCTTTTTCCAGCGTTGAATCAGCCAGGGGCACACCATAAGCATCGATTGCACAACCACCCATGTGATCATTTTCAAACGTCAGACCAAGGTCAAATTTCGCGTTAACAACATCCAACACCTTGCGCGCTTCTTTAACGATTTCCGGACCAATACCATCGCCTTCCAGAATTAAAATATGTTTACCCACAAGCCTTCTCCAAATTAATTTTTTCGTTACTTATTTCACCACATCAAACAACCAGGGCGCTTCCGCGCGGCGTCTGGTTTCATAAGCGCGGATTTTATCGGCATGCTCAAGGGTCAAACCAATATCATCCAAACCATTTAACAAACAATGTTTACGGAATGCATCGACTTCAAAACCAAAACTCTCGCCTGATGGTGTAGTTACCGTTTGTGCAGCGAGATCAACGGTTAATTGATAACCTTCCGCTGCATACATTTCCTTAAATAATTTATCGACAATTTCTTCGTTCAAGATAATCGGTAACAAACCGTTTTTGAAACAATTATTAAAGAAAATATCCGCAAAGCTAGGTGCGATTACACTGCGAAAACCGTAGTCATCCAATGCCCATGGAGCATGCTCACGGCTTGAACCGCAACCAAAATTTTCGCGCGCCAGTAAAATGCTGGCATTTTTATAACGCGGAAAGTTCAGCGGAAATTCGGCGTTAACCGGACGCCCTTCGCAACTTTGATCAGGTTTACCTTCATCAAGATAGCGCAATTCATCAAATAAATTTTTACCAAAGCCAGTGCGCTTGATTGATTTCAAAAACTGCTTCGGGATAATCATATCGGTATCGACATTAGCGCGATCCATAGGAGCAGCAATGCCTTGTATAACGGTAAAACTTTTCATGGCTGTCTCCTATTCTTAATTAAACGTACGAACGTCAACAAAATGACCCGCAATTGCCGCTGCCGCCGCCATTGCCGGGCTTACCAGGTGAGTGCGTCCCCCGTACCCCTGGCGCCCCTCAAAGTTGCGGTTTGAGGTAGACGCGCAATGCTCACCAGCACCGAGCTTGTCAGCGTTCATCGCCAAACACATGGAACAACCAGGCTCACGCCATTCAATTCCAGCGGCGATAAAAATCTTATCCAAACCTTCCGCTTCTGCTTGCGCTTTTACAGCCCCTGAGCCCGGAACAACAATCGCTTCTTTTACTGAACCAGCCTTCTGACGACCTTTTACAACTTCTGCCGCTGCACGGATATCTTCGATGCGCGAGTTAGTGCAAGAACCGATAAATACGCGATCAACATGAATCGAAGTAATCGGCTGGTTTGCCTGTAAGCCCATATATTGCAATGCGCGAATCATATCGTTGCGCTTAACCGGATCAGTTTCATTGGCAGGATCCGGCACTTTATCCTCCACAGAAACCACCATTTCCGGTGAGGTACCCCAACTTACTTGCGGTTTGATTTCAGCACCGTTGATTTCAACTACAGAATCAAAATGCGCGCCTTCATCGCTGACATAATTTTTCCAGTCAGCAACGGCTTTTTCCCACACATCACCTGTAGGTGCGTAAGTACGCCCCTTAACATAATCGATAGTAGTTTGGTCCACCGCCACCATACCGGCGCGAGCACCCGCTTCAATCGCCATATTACATACGGTCATCCGGCCTTCCATGGTCATATCACGAAATACCTGACCACCAAACTCCATCGCATAACCAGTACCACCGGCAGTGCCAATTTTGGCAATGATGGCAAGTACAACGTCTTTCGATGTCACACCAAGGCCGAGCTTTCCATCCACCCTGATCAACATATTCTTCATCTTTTTGGCAACCAGACACTGGGTCGCCATTACATGTTCCACCTCACTGGTACCAATACCGTGGGCCAATGACCCCAAAGCACCATTGGTAGCGGTATGCGAATCGCCGCACACAACAGTCATTCCAGGCAAACAAGCGCCAGTTTCCGGACCCACCACGTGCACAATACCCTGGCGATCGTCATTGATTTTGAATTCAAGGATGCCGAACTCATCGCAGTTATCATCGAGGGTTTTCACCTGAATCAATGATACCGGATCCTGGATACCGCTCACTCCATGGGCACGCTCCTTCTGGGTAGTAGGTACGTTGTGATCCGGTGTGGCGAGGATCGAATCAACTCGCCAGGGCTTGCGTCCGGCCATACGCAGACCATCAAATGCCTGGGGCGAAGTCACTTCATGAACAATGTGACGGTCGATATAGATGAGCGCAGAACCATCATCACTTTGGTGAACGAGGTGGGCATCCCACAATTTATCGTAAAGAGTTTTAGCCATGGTGAATCTCCAATAAGGCCTAAGGCCCAGCTCACAAGGTTGTGGTGAAACTATTTATAGAAAGAATCTGTAATAGGAATGACGCCATGCTACGCCCGCCAAACCCATAAAACAAATTTATCTTTTTTATATATTGCATTCCATTTAGGAATAGTCTAAATATTCCAGGAATGGATACACAACACCTACAGGCATTCGTCGCCATCGCTGAAAACGGGTCTTTTTCTGCCGCCGCCGAACGGTTGCATTTGACTCAACCGGCGATTAGCAAGCGTATTGCACTATTGGAAGAACAGTTAAAAGCACCTTTATTTGACCGAATTGGCCGACAAGTGGCACTAACTCAGGCTGGTCAGGTCTTATTAAGCAAGGCCAAGTTAATCTTGGGTGAGGTGATAGCCGCACAGCGGGCCATTGCAGATTTACAAGGTGATGTGCAAGGCAAGTTGAGCATTGCTACCAGCCACCATGTGGGCTTGCACTATCTACCACCCTATTTACGTGAATTTTCGACGCGCTACCCACAAGTAAAACTGGACTTACATTTTCTCGATTCGGAGCAGGCATACCATGAAATCCTACAAGGCAGATTCGACCTCGCCATTATTACGCTCGCGCTTTCGCAAGACGCACGACTCCAAAGCCACACCCTCTGGCACGACCAACTCCACTTTGTCGTCGCGCCCTCTCACCCCCTCGCGCAACCAGGACGCCCCAATGCCACACAACCGCATCTTCGCCTGGCCGATTTAAGCAAACACCCGGCGATAATGCCGGACACCAGCACATACACCACTCAACTCATCAAAAATTTGTTTGATGATGAAAACCTGCCGCTCGATATAGGCATGATTTCCAATCACCTCGACACCATCAAAATGCTACTCAGCATTAACCTCGGCTGGGGTGTGTTACCACGCAAAATTATTGATGATCAACTACAAATATTAAACGTCGATCACCCACCTATCATGCGCCCCCTAGGCTGTATTCATCACAATCAACGTACCCTGAACAATGCCGCGCGCGTTTTTTTAACACTGTTGCAAGGTGATGACATTTCTGCGAAACATTTAGCGGGCACTCTATAAATTTTGCGGCACAATTACCCAATATCAATGAACCTAGAAATCAACTGAAGTCACAGGAAGCTTTTATGCGACAAATATCTTTTGTAAAAAAATTTGCCCTCACCGCACTGACATTAACCAGCTGCCACCAAGCTGCAGCCGATACGGTATTTGGGATTTATGCTGGGGCAGGAAGCTGGCAAAGCGAATATTCTGGTGAAGCAGGTGATCCAGCGATTACTGCAAATGATCTCGGCATGAAAGATAACAACAACGCATTTTACTACGTCGCCATCGAACACCCTGTGCCATTTTTGCCAAACATCAAAGTGCAACAAAACGATATTACCAGCGACCAAACCAGCACAATCGAAAAGAGCTTTAGCATTGGGGATATCACCTTCCCGGCAGGTAGCAATGTAAAAACTGATTTTGATTTAAGTTACACAGATGCAACACTCTATTACGAAGCACTCGACAATTGGCTCAATCTGGATCTGGGTGTAACACTAAGAAAGTATTCCGGCTATTTAAAAGCAGAATCACTGCAGTTCAGCGATGAAATTGATGTCGATGTTGCCGTCCCACTAATTTACGGAAAATTCCAGTTTGACCTGCCACTTACCGGATTTTCCGTAGGATTTGAAGGCAACTACATCAGCTACGATGGCAACAACCTGACCGATTACAGCGCAAAAATTGGATATATGTTCGATTCAGCATTGGATTTAGGATTGGAAGTTGGTTATCGCGCAATGAAAGTGGATATCAACGAGGATGATGTCGCAACCAATCTGGACATTAAAGGGCCCTATGCCGCTGCGGTGTTTCATTTCTAATAACCACCACTGACCAAAAGCAAAAAACGGGCAGATTCTATGCCCGTTTTTTGTTTAAATGTATCTCTAGCTAGTTTCTATTGAAATTACAAAGCACCCAACTGCAAATACATATTGTAATCACCGCGAGAGCTAAAACCGTAACCAAGATATAAAGGACCAAAAGGTGTTTCTCCACCAAGATAAATAACACCTGAATCCAACCAATCATCCCCCACCGACATGGTGTAGTTGGTTTCCAGCCTTGCCGCTTCCAAGCCAAAACCCAAGCGCAAATCACCATTCAGTCCCAAAGGCATACGACCAATAATTTTTTCTGCCCTCAGATGTCCGTAAAAAGCCTCATCACCCAAAATCTGATTACTGGCGTAACCAGACATTTTTAAAAAACCACCCAACATCACAGCATCATAAATAGGCAACTCACCTTTTACTGAAGTGATATATGCCGTGCGAATACCCAGCACATAATCGCTTAATTTATAAGCCCCACCAAGATCTGCCGATAACTTGCTATAGCCTTCATGGTGCGAATCGAAATAACTGATATCTGCTCGCCAGCCATGCGATGGAAAATACAAACGATTGCGCCTATCCAAATTTAACTCATACAAAAAACCACCAAAACGCTCATCCACATTAGGCAACGCAATAATACTCAGGTCTGAATCCCCCCTCGCATGATAGTCACGCCAACCAAAGCGCGACTGACCAAAGCTGCCTAAATTTGAACCCAGCACCAATTCTGTATAAGAGGTATCCAGCTGATATTCCGCAATGCGCTCATCATCAACAAAAATAGTAATTTCTTCGCGCTTGCGAAAATAATTAGGCTCAACAAAAAAGTGCTGACGAGTGTCCAGCGGCTGATAAAAATCAAGTTCAACACGCGGTTTCCCACCCACATCTACATTTGCAAATAACTCGCCACCATAGGAGTTCATCCAGGTGTTGCGATAGGCAGCGCGAAAATTGAAATTGGATCCGTGACGATATTCGTTATCGATGGAAAAACCAAAAATCAAATAATCCGAACTCCAGTTTTTTTCACGCGCGGTAACTTCAAGAATATTTTTTAAATCTTCACTGATTACCCGATAATCCACACTCTGGTAGAAGCCGTCTCCATAAGTACGAATTAAATCCTCTTCCAATACTGCCCGGTTGAGCATTTGCCCTGGTTGCTGATGAATTTGACGAGCCACATAATCGCGATGCACTTTCTGTGTTGGAGCAATTCTAACTTCATCTATAACCACGTCTGCCCTGGGCGCAACCTTATTGTGATTTTGCCATACAGTGTAGGCATCCTCATCAACAGACAGCTCCCGCAAAGCCACGATCTGTTTTTCTGCAGCTGCACGACCTATATCTGCAGCCTCATCATAACGAGCAAATTCAGACGCTTTAAAAGCACCTAACTCAGGATAAATATAAACATCCTTACCTGTTAAGCTGGCCAATGACCGCTCGACATTTTGCTTGGTTAAGATACCGATCATTTGCGCTGTCACACTTAGCAATGAACCAATATGCTCAGGTTCTTTTAATGGTGAACCCACATTCACGGCGATTACGCGATCAGCCTTGCAAAGCTCGCGCCCCAACTCAACGGGCAAGTTATCCACCAAGCCACCATCAACCAGCTTCCTGCCTTTATATTCTACCGGTGCCATCAATCCAGGCACGGACATACTGGCGCGCATCGCCTGGGTGAGGCTGCCCTCACGAAATACCACCCGTTCGCCGGTACCAATATCCGTCGCGACTATCGCAAGTGGTATCGACAACTGCTCAATCGTGCGCTCACCAAGGTTGGCGTCGACCAACTGATTGAAAAAGAGTTTAATTTTTTCACCAGCAACCACCCCTGCTTGCAACTGCAATCCGTTATGAGTAACCCCCATCTCGGTACCAGGCAAATAGCGCTGACTAACTTTTTTCCTGCGGTAACTTAACCGGGAGAAATCAGCAACATCCAGAAACATGTCCGTCCAATCTGCTTCTGATAATTTCTTGCGCATGGTTTTAGGCGAAAGCCCAGCCGCATACGAGCCCGCCACCAGAGCGCCCATGCTGGTACCTACGACGCAATCTACCGGTATACGCTCGCGCTCGAGTACCTCCAGCACACCAATGTGAGCCGCACCGCGTGCGCCACCACCACCCAGAATCAGGGCTGTTCGCTGCTTTTCCGCCGCCTGAGCTGCCGTTAGCAGCAAGCAACTGCATAACAGCCCAACTATTACCCTGACAATCCTCTCCCTAAATCCGACCATAACTAAGAAATCCAACACTGTGGTTACCATGTAGTACAAACATAACAATCGCGCAACGAATTAACCAGCCCACACCGACGCTCAAAAAACAACCTACCAGTATAGTTTTTACCTAATATTGCATCCTATCTATACAGTTTAAGAAGGATAAACATCCTTTTGTTAAATCCATTGGCAGGATAAGCAACACATATTTTTTAATATGACTGTAGATATTGTAGTTTTAGCCTCACAAACGGTAAAAAAGCAGACTAATTATCTTTATTTATTGCCGATATTAAAAAAAGCATCCCACTTTTCGATTTAATTTCGGTAGAATGGCCCTCGATTTGATATTTTTCAGGAAATTGCATCATGACCAGTACCCAAGTCGATGACCTCAACGTGGTCTCGCAAGAGCTGCTGATCTCTCCAGCAGAGCTTAAGAAAAAGATTCCTTTAACCGAAAAGGCACGCGAAGTCGTTACCCAGGGCCGCGAAGTAGTGCGCAACATTCTGGATCGCGAGGATCACCGCATTTTTGTGGTGATTGGTCCCTGCTCTATCCACGATGTGGCCGCGGCAAAAGACTACGCCCAACGTTTAAAAAAGCTGGCAGAAGAAGTTAGCGACACCATTTACGTCGTTATGCGAGTTTACTTCGAAAAGCCACGTACCACTGTGGGCTGGAAGGGCCTGATCAACGATCCATACCTGGATGACTCCTTCAAAATCGAGGAAGGTCTGCATATTGGCCGCCAGTTATTGCTTGATATTGCCGAGATAGGCCTGCCAGCGGCGACTGAAGCACTGGACCCAATATCACCGCAATACTTGCACGACCTGATTAGCTGGTCAGCAATCGGAGCGCGCACCACCGAATCGCAAACTCATCGCGAAATGGCAAGTGGCCTGTCTTCGGCTGTTGGTTTCAAGAATGGTACTGATGGCGGCTTGACTGTTGCCATTAACGCGCTGCAATCAGTGTCCAAGCCCCATCGTTTTCTGGGAATAAATACCGAAGGCCAGGTTTCTATTATTCATACCCGCGGTAATGGCTATGGCCACGTTGTATTGCGTGGCGGCAATGGCAAGCCTAACTATGATTCAGTGAGCGTTGCCGTTTGTGAGCAGGAGTTGGCCAAAGCGAAAGTAGTTCCCAACATTATGGTGGACTGCAGTCACGCCAACTCCAACAAAAACCATGAGCTGCAAACACTGGTAATGGAAAATGTTGCCAACCAGATCATTGAAGGCAACAAATCCATTATTGGTCTGATGGTAGAAAGCAATATTGGCGCAGGTAACCAAAGCATCCCGGCAAACCTGTGCGACCTGAAGTACGGCGTATCAGTTACTGATGCCTGTATCGACTGGGAAACTACCGAAAAAACCTTGCGCAATATGCGCAATACCATCAAGGAAGCTCTGGTTGCACGCGCCCAATCCTAGTGCAAACCTAAGCGACAACCCATTGATACAAAAAGAAAAGCGGCTAACAAGCCGCTTTTTTTATTACTTTTTGAGAGGTGCATCGCGTAAAAGCTGTTAAATTGATCGACACTTTTATCTTTTTACCTATGGTTTTTTCCCTGCCCGACTGTTAAATTTTCGCCTGTTAATTTCTGTAAACTCAGGAAAGCAGTTGCGGGACGCAATAACAATAAACCATCAGCCCTGCGGAGCACTTCATGTCTCA